>NZ_JABERD010000092.1 GCF_013044505.1 Streptomyces sp. S3(2020)
GGGGCGCGGTGTCGCCCGGTGCCGCTGCGGGCGGGCCGCCCTCGGGCCTCGGTGGATCGCCGCCCGCCGCGATGCTCGTCGGGTCCGCTGTCGCCCGCCCGGGTTCCCAAGGGGCCCGGGATTCCGTCAGCGGGGTCGGCGGGGTGTCCTCCTCGCCCGCCCTCGGTGCCGGAACGCCCGTCCCCGTGTTCACCGTCCCCGCCGCCGAGGCGAACCTGTCGTCCAGCGAGTCGGGCGCGGCTGCCGGGCCCGCGTCCTCGGTTTCGTCGTACAGCTGACCCCACCAGTCGTCCTCGTGACCGGTGGGCCTTCCCCCCTGCTGGCTCATGCCCCTAATTGTCCACCGCACGGGCCGTATGAAAACGGGGCATCCGGAAAAATCGGCGGCACGCCGTACGGAAGGTGAGTCAGGGAACAGTCGTGCGAGTGGCGTCGCCGGGCGGATCCACCCCCCACGGGAGAACCGCCCGGCGACACCCGGGTGACCCGGACCTTCGATCCCCGACGCGTCGGCGCACGTCGCGGGCCCGGGCCACGATCCGGCTGACCGGATCGCCGTTCGCGTCGGTCATGCCGGAACTGAGTGTGACCTGCTTCCCTGTCGCCGCGCTGTGATCGACGTACGGCGGGCCGGGCCCGGGGGAACCTGGCTGACCTGCGGGTTCTCCAGGCTTCCGGCACCCTGGACGAATGGGAGTGTGGGACCTCCTGCTGGTCGGCCTGGTCCTCTTGCTCGGCCTGTGCGGAGTGCTGGTGCCCGGGGTGCCGGGGTCGTGGCTCGTGTGGGCCGCGGTCTCGTGGTGGGCGCTGAAAGATCCGCGGCCGGTCGCGTGGTGGGTGCTGGTGGGGGCCACCGTCGTGCTGTTCCTGTCCCAGGTGGTGCGCTGGGCGCTGCCGCCCCGTCGGCTGCGCACCAGCGGTGCCACGCCCCGGATGGCCGTGTACGCCGGGATCGGCGCGTTCCTCGGCTTCTTCCTGGTCCCCGTGCTGGGCGCGATCCCCGGCTTCATGGCCGGGATCTACCTGCACGAACGCCTCCGCCTGGGCCGCCGCGGCGAGGCCGAGGCAGCCCTGCGCACGGTCATGCGCTCGGGCGGCTCCAGCGTGCTGGCGGAGCTGTTCACCTGCCTGCTGATCATGGGGGCGTGGCTGGGGGCGGTGCTGTGGGGGTGAGGCAGGGCCGCGGCGCGGTTCGCCCGCGTCCTACAGGGCACCCTCCAGGCTCAGCAGCCTCGTCTTGCGTTCCAGGCCCCCCGCGTACCCCGTCAGCGAACCGTCCGCACCGATCACCCGGTGGCAGGGCCGGACGATGAGCAGGGGGTTGGCGCCGATCGCGCCGCCCACCGCCCGCACCGCGGCCCGGGGCGCTCCGATGCGGGTGGCGATCTCGCCGTAGGTCGTCGTGGCGCCGTAGGGGACGTCGTCGAGGGCGGCCCAGACCCGTTCGCGGAACTCGGTGCCCTCGGCCCTCAGCTCCAGCCGGAACTCCTTCAGCTCACCGGCGAAGTACGCGGCGAGCTGCTGTCCGGCCTCGTGGAAGAGGGCGGGGTCGTGGCGCCAGCCGTCCTGGACCGTGCGGCCGCCCTTCTGGTCCGGCACGGAGAGGGAGGTGAGGGTGCCGGTCGGGTCGGCGGTGAGGAGGAGGGGGCCGACGGGGCTGTCGACGGTGGTCCAGTGGGTGGTCATCGGGTCTCCAACTCCCCTGCGGTGCGCAGGTGTTGTACGGCGTACGAGCGCCAGGGGCGCCAGCTGTCGGGGGCGTCCAGGTCGGGCGGGGCCACGTCGGGGTCGCCGAGGGCGCGGGTGCGGATGACGGCGACGGTACGGGCGTCCAGGCCGGGCAGGGCGAGCAGCGCCGTCTGCGCGTCGTCGCGGTCGGCGCCGGGGTCCAGGTGGACGGCGCCGTCGGCGAGGGCGGCGGTGAGCGCGCCGAGGGGGCCCGCGGGCTCGGCCTCCGCCAGGACCGCCGGTTCGGGGAAGAGGTGGGTGAGGCTGCCGCAGGGCGCGTCGAGTGCCTTGCCGTAGCGCTGCACGAGCCGCGCGGTCCGTGCGGGGCCGGCCAGTGCCCGTACCGCCAGTTCCTCCGGGTCGGCGGCGCCCGGCGACCGCAGCCCCGGCCGGGCCGCGACCAGCGGGGCGAGCCGCGGGTCGGCGCCGAGCCGTTCGTCGACGGCGTACGGGTCGGCGTCGAGGTCGAACAGGCGCCGCAGCCGCTGTACGGCGGTCGTCAGATCCCGCAGGTCGGTGAGGTGGAGCCGGGCGTCGAGCCAGCCGCGCGGCCGTTCCTCGACGGCGACGATCCCGGTGCCGTACGGCAGCCGCAGGGTGCGCCGGTAGGTGCGCTTCCCCTCCGGTCCGCTCACCTCCTCGACGCCGGACACGGCCTCGTCGGCCAGGACGTCGAAGACGGCGCCGGACCGGTAGGCGCCCCGGTAGGCGAGGCGCAGCGGTACACCGGCCGCCGGGGTGGCCGTACGGCGGGACGCGGGCGCGGCGTCGCGCAGCCGGCTCGGGGTCGACGCGTACACGGTGCGGATCGTGTCGTTGAACTGGCGCACGCTGGCGAACCCGGAGGCGAACGCGATCTGGGTGACGGGCAGCTCCGTGGTCTGCAACAGGACCCGTGCGGTGTGCGAGCGCTGGGCGCGGGCGAGGGCGACGGGCCCGGCGCCGAGTTCCGCGGTGAGCTGCCGCTGGACCTGCCGGGCGCTGTAGCCCAGCCGGTCGGCGAGCCCCGCGACGCCCTCCCGGTCGACGACGCCGTCGCCGATCAGCCGCATCGCGCGGCCCACGACATCGGCCCGTACGTTCCACTCGGCCGACCCCGGCACGGCGTCCGGACGGCACCGCCGGCAGGCCCGGAACCCGGAGCCCTGCGCGGCGGCGGCCGTCGCGAAGAACCGCACATTGCGCCGCTTGGGCGTGACGGCGGGACAACTGGGCCGACAGTAGATCCCGGTCGTCTCGACGGCGAAGAAGAACTCTCCGTCGAACCGCCCGTCCCGACTCCGCACCGCCTCGTACCTGCTGTCTTCGTCCATCACACCGTCCAGTCTGCGGCCTGGGGAAGAACAGGGCTGGCGGATTTCGGACACGGCACTGGTGGCGCCCTGAAAGGCGCTCACAGGTGCCCTACCGCACCCTCCCCCGCTTCGCCTCCATCGCGGCCTTCCCCTCGGCGCCCCGACGCTTCCAGTCCCGCCGAAGCTCCGCACGGACCCGCGCGTCGGTCTTGGCCACGATCCGCTGGTTCTCCCGGATCAGCTTCCGGTAGCTGTCCAGCCGCCGTTCCGGCAGCTCACCGTCGTCGACCGCGGCGAGCACCGCGCATCCCGGCTCCGCCTCATGGGCGCAGTCGTGGAAGCGGCACCGCTCGGCCAGTTCCGCGATCTCGGAGAAGACCTGTCCGACACCGCTCTCGGCGTCGTACAGCCCGACCCCCCTGAGCCCGGGCGTATCGATGAGCACGCCCCCTCCCGGCAACGACAGAAGGTTGCGTGTGGTCGTCGTGTGCCGCCCCTTCCCATCGACGTCCCGGGCGGCCCGGACATCCATGACGTCCTCTCCGACCAGCGCGTTCGCGAGGGTCGACTTGCCCGCCCCGGACTGGCCGAGCAGCACGGACGTACCGCCGGACACGACGGCGGCGAGGACATCGAGTCCGTCGCCGTCCATCGCGCTGACCGTCAGCACCGGTACGCCCGGCGCCGTGGTCTCCACGTCCTCGACGAGATGCGCGAGCGTCACCGCGTCCGGCACGAGGTCGGCCTTGGTCAGCACGACCACGGGCTGCGCCCCGGACTCCCAGGCGAGCGCGAGGAAGCGCTCGATGCGGCCGAGGTCGAGTTCGACGGCGAGGGAGACGGCGACGATCGCGTGGTCGACGTTGGCGGCGAGGATCTGCCCCTCGGACCGCTTGGAGGAGGTGGAGCGCACGAAGGCGGTGCGGCGCGGCAGATACGTGCGGACGTAGCGCGGGTTGCCGCCGGGTTCGACGGCGACCCAGTCGCCGGTGCAGACGACCCGCAGCGGGTCGTGGGGTGTGACGAACGCGGTGTCGGCCCGCAGGAGGCCGTCCGCGGTGACGACGTCGCACTGCCCGCGGTCGACGCGGACGACCCGCCCGGCCAGCAGTCCTTCGGCGTCGTAGGGGGCGAACTCGTCCGCCCATGCGTCGTCCCAGCCGTAGGGAGCGAGCGCGGAGAAAACAGAGCTGGAAGTCAAGGGTGACCCTTCACAGGGTGGCCCCGGCGAGGAGTGAGGTGGTCAGCCGGCGGCCACGGAGGTGGACTTGATGAACTGGATGCGGGCAGCGCTCGTCGCAGTGACAGCCATCGGTCAGACACCTCCTCGTACGCACTCGGTCGACCGTGATCGGTCGACGCCGGAACGCCTCCACCATAGACAGGTGCGCTCGCGGACGCCACGAGTTTTTTCGCCGCGCGACCGGAGATGAGCACGTTCTGTCAGGAAAGCGCCGTCAGTTGGCAATGTCCGCACTACAGGCGCCTGACCTGCGCCTCGCTCTTAATGTTCTTGGTAGGGCCGCCGTAGGCCCGCCCACCGCGGATCCACGGCGCGCACGGGGCGCACCACGTTCGGAGGCGGGTTCCGATTCTGCAAGCATCCGCGACGCGAGGAAGTGCCGGTCGGAGTCCGAGGGCGTCGAGCTTCGTCGGCCGGCGGCAGGAGGTCACGGAGGTCAAGCGGCTGCTGGCCGCCCACCGGCTGGTGAGCCTGACCGGGCCGGGTGGCGTCGGCAAGACCAGACTGGCCCTGCACGTCCTGCCGGCGCTGACGAAGCGGTTCGCCGACGGTGTGCACGTGGTCCAGCTCGCCGGTGTGCGGGACTCCTCGCTGGTGCCGCTCGCCCTGGCCGAGGCGCTGAACATCCGTGACGTGTCGGGGCGTTCGCCCGTCGAGGTGCTCGTCGAGCACCTCGGGGAACGCGAGCTGCTCCTCGTACTGGACAACTGCGAGCACCTGGCCGACGCCTGCGCGGAACTCCTCGGGACGCTGCTGGCGCGGACCGCGCGGGTGCGGGCGCTGGCCACCAGCAGACATCCGCTGGGGGTGGCCGGACAGCACGTACTGGAGGTGCAGCCGTTGCCCACGCCCGCGCCGGGCGAACCGTTGCCCCCCAAGCCCGCCCTGGAGTATCCGGCGCTGGCCCTGTTCGCCGACCGGGCCGCGGAGGTGCTGCCCGGGTTCGCGCTCACGGCGGACAACCAGGAGGCGGTGGCCGCCCTGTGCCACCGTCTGGACGGGCTGCCGCTCGCGATCGAGCTGGCCGCGGTCCGGATGCGCGCGCTGGGTGTCCGGCAGGTGCTCGACCGGCTGGACCGTCGCTACCGGCTGCTGGCCGACGCCGAGGACGCCCCCGCCCGGCACCGCACCCTGCGGGCGACGGTCGACTGGAGCCACGACCTGTGCACCCCTCAGGAGCAGGCGGTGTGGGCGCACGCCTCGGTGTTCGCCGGGAGCTTCGACCTGGACGCGGTGGAGGAGGTCTGCGCCGGCGCGGGCCTCGACCGGGACGCGACGGTGGACGCCGTCGCCGGGCTGGTCGACAAGTCGCTGCTGGTCCGCGACGGCGACACCGTGCACGCCCGGTACCGGATGCTGGAGTCGATCCGGCACTACGGCCTGGACCGGCTGCGCGAGAGTGGCGCCGACGCGGAGGTGGAGGCCCGGCGCCGGGTGCGGGACTGGTGCCTGGGCTTCGTCGAGGAGTGCGAGCGGCGGTGGTTCGGCCCCGACCAGCCGGAGCTGGTCCGGCGGCTGCACGCCGAGTCGGACACCGTCCGCGCGGCGCTGGAGTTCTGTCTGGGCACACCGGGCGAGGTGCGGGCCGGGCTGAAGCTCGCCGGGCATCTGTGGTTCTTCTGGTTCGCGACCGGCGCCCTGATGGAGGGCAGGTTCTGGCTGGAGCGGCTGCTCGCCGCCGACCCGGAGCCGACCCGTGAACGGGCCCGGGCCCTGTGGGCTCTGGCGCTGATGCTGCTCAGCCAGGGCGACGCCGTGCGGGGCGGGCCGCTCGCCGAGGAGTCACACGAGCTGGCCCTGCGGCTCGGCGACGAGACCGAGGCCGCCCACACCTACTTCGGCCGCGGCGGCGCGCGCCTGATCAGCGGCTCCTTCGAGCGGGCCCGGGAGGTGTACGAGGAGGCGCTCTCCCGGCCGCCGCGCGAGGGCGAGTCGATGAGCCTGGTCGGCTTCAAGTACGTCGAACTGGCCCATGTCCTCAGTCTCCAGGGCGAGTACGAGCGCGCGATGGCCCTGTGCGCGGAGTTCCGGAGGATCTGTCTGGCCCACGGCGAGCAGTGGATCCACTCCTACCTCCTGCGCATCCTCGCCTTCGCCGAGTGGTCCCGGGGGGACCAGGTGTCGGCCAGGACGCACGCCCGGGAGTGTCTGCGGCTCAAGCGGGCGGTCGGCGACGTGTTCGGGATCGGCATCACGCTGGAACTGCTCGCTGCGGTCCACGCCCGCTCCGGCGAGGGCCGGCCCGCCGCCGTCCTGCTGGGCGCGGCCCGGCGGATCTGGCGGGACGCCCATGTCGCCCTGGACCGCACCCCGTCCCACGGCCCGGTCCGCGACGAGGCCGAGGCAGCGGCCCGTGCGCTGCTGGGCGACGCGTTCGGGCCCGCCCACCGCGAGGGCCTGGAGCTCGACCCGGACGACGCGGTGGGCTACGCGCTCGGTGAGCGGACGTCATCCGCCCGCCGGGTGCCGGACAGTCCGCTCACCCGCCGCGAGGCGGAGGTCGCCGAGCTTCTCGGCCAGGGCCTGACCAACCAGCAGATCGCCGACCGGCTGGTCGTCGCGGTACGGACGGCGGAGGGCCATGTGGAGCGGATCCTCAGCAAGTTGGGCTTCACCTCCCGCAGCCAGGTCGCCGTCTGGACCGCGTCGCGCGGCACCGCACGCCCCTGACGGTCTCCCCGGACCGCGCCCCTCACGACTCACACGAAAGGGAACGGACATGACGGATCACCAGCAGCAGACCACGGCCCCCGTCAAGCATCACGCCGGCATCCACTCCTGCGACGAGGAGTTCCTGACGATGATGGTGCCCTTCCTCAGGGACGGCATCGCCGCCGAGGACGAACCCGACCCGGTGGCCATCACCACCCCGCGCAAGCTGGACCTGCTGCGCGAGGCGCTCGGCCCGGACGCCCGGCATGTGGACCTCCAGGACTCCGCGCACTGGTACTGCGGGACGCCCGCGAACAGCATGGCCACCGCCCTCGACTACTACGTCACGCACGCGGGCCCGACGGGACGGCTGCACATGGCGGGCGAACCTCTCTGGAGCGGCCGCTCGCCGCGCCAGATCACCGAGTGGAAGCGGTACGAGGCCCTGGCCACCGAGCTCTTCACCGGAGCCCCGCCGGACCTGATGTGTCTCTACGACACCCGTATCGCACCGCCCGACGTCGTCGAGGCGGCCCGGCACACCCATCCGACCGTGCTGGACCGGCTCGGCATCCGGCCCAGCCCCCAGTTCACACGACCCGCCGAGTACGCGACGCGGGACCTCGCCCCGCTGCCCGAACCGCCGCCGGAGGCCGTCGAGGTCGGTCTCGCCGGGGACATGGCCACCGCCCGCCGGTTCGCCGCGGAGCAGGCGAGGGCCCGCGGTATGACGGGCGAGCGGGCCGACCGTTTCGGGGTGGCCGTGTCCGGGGCCACCGGCTACGCGGCCGCCCAGGGCCTGGACAGCGCGCACCTGCTGCTGTGGTCGACCGGGGAACGGATCGTCTGCGAACTGCGCACCCCGCACGGCCGTATCACCGACCCGTTCCTCGGCTTCCGGCCCCCCGGCCCGGAGACGGGCCCGGAGGACGGCCTGTGGCAGACCCGTCAGTTCTGCGAGTTCGTGGACCTGAGGTCGGGGGACGCGGCGGCGGACGGGTGGACGATCCGCATGGAGACGGCCCTGACACCCTCGGGGTGACGGACCCGAGGTTGACGGGCTCGGCGCGCGGATGCGCGTAGTTTCCCCCGCGACCCGGCGGGCTCGCCGACGGCATGGTGGAGGCCGAGCCGCCGGGGCGAAGGGAAACGACCATGCCCGACGTCCATCCGCCCGGCCTGTCCCCGGGCGGTGGCTGTACGACGATCCTGGGTCCCGGGCGGTCCTCGGTCCGCCTCGCCCGGGTGGCCGTGCGGACATGGCTGGCCGAGTACGGGCTCCAGGACCAGGCGGAGATCGCCGAGCTGCTGGTCAGCGAGCTCGCCGCCAACGCGGTCCTGCACGCCCGGGGCCGCTACCGGCTCACCCTGTCCCTGGAGTCCGGCCGGCTGCGCTGCACGGTCGCGGACGAGGGGCCCGACCTGCCCGAGGCACCCGGTGTGTGCTCCGACGCGGACAGCGAGAACGGCCGCGGCCTGCTGCTGGTCGACGCGCTCGCCGACCGGTGGGGCAGCGGGCGCGTCGAGGGCGGCGCCGGCAAGGAGGTGTGGTTCGAGCTGACGGCCGGTGGCCCGGACGCCCCGGCCGGTCGTACGGGACCGGCCCCGGTGTCCGAGCCGAGGTGCTGCCTCCCCGGCCGGGCTCGGTGACCCGCCGCGGCGACCGGCCGCGCCCGGCCGGTCTCCGGTTCGGGGCGGCGGTCGCCGGACGGCCGCGGTCAGGCCTTGGTGCAGCTGTGCCCGTTCAGTGTGAAGTCGTACGCCGGGGAGTTCGTGCCCTGCCAGGAGGCGAGGAAACCGAAGGCGAGGTCGGCGCCCGCGCCGACGGACTTGTTGTAGTCCGCGGCGGTGGCGGTGACCCGGGAGCCGTCCTGGGCGTAGCTCGCGTCCCACATCTGGCCGACCTTCTGGCCGTCCTTGAAGGACCAGGCGACGCTCCAGTCGTCGAGGGCCTTGTCGGTGGTGACGGTGACGGTGGCCTGGAAGCCGTCGGGCCACTGGTTGACCAGGACGTACCGGACCTCGCAGGTGGCCGACGCGCTCGTGGTGGGGCTCGGCTTCTCGTCGTCGCGGGCGGCGGACGACGTGGTGCCCTGGGGTTCGGGGTCGGGGTTCTTCCTCGCGGACGTGCTGCCCGCCGAAGTCGGCGTGGGCGAGGCCGCGGGCACCGACGTCGCGGACGGCGACGACACGGTGACGCCGGGGTCGGCGACCGGCTGACGGTCGGTGGGCAGCGAGGCGTCGTCGTCCATGGAGCCGCCGCCCATCGGCATCATCGAGACGGCGAGCGCGAGGAGCGAGACCAGTACGGCGGTGACGAGCAGTCCACTGCGCACGACACGCGCCTTGTGCGCGCCGGGGTTCGGCGGGCCGGCGTCGAGCGGTTCCGGGCGTCCGGCGCCCAGCCGTACCTCCGCGGCCCGGCGTCGGCGCTCCAGGTACGCGAGGCCGCCCCAGCCGATCACGCCGCCCGCGAGCGCCCCGGGCAGCCCGCCGCCGTGCAGCCGCAGACAGGCGGCGGCCTCGGCGCACTGCACACAGGTGGCGAGGTGCCGGGAGAGGTCCTCCGGGGTGTCGGTGGAGGTCGAGCGGGTGACCGCGTCGAGGAGGCGGGCGTAGCTGCGGCACTGCGGGGCCATCGGTGCGTCGAGGTGGTCGCGGTGGCTGCGGTCCCGGAACAGCCCGCGCACCTGCGTGAGTTCCTCCGCCACATGGGCCGGGTCCAGACCGAGCCGGCGGGCCACCACGGACAGCGGCAGCGCCTCGACCTCGGCCAGCCACAGCAGATCCGCGTCGTGTTCCTGCATGTCGCGCAGGCCGCGCAGGGCGAGCGGGCGCGACAACGGCGGGCCGGTGTAGCGTGCGGCCTTGTCGGAGTTGAGCCACAGGCGCAGGTCGGGATCGAGCCGGTGACCCTGACCGGCGGTCTCCCAGGCGGTGGCGGTGGTGCGAACGGCGGTCAGCAGCAAGGGGATCACGGGCAGCCGGGGCGCACGGCGGCCCGATCCTCTGGTGCTGCCGTCGCCGTCGGTGCGGGCCTCGCGCATACCGAGGGCGAACGCCTCCGTGGCCAACTGGACGGCCGCGGTGGAGCCGGCCGTGCACAGGTCGGCGTAGGAGAGCACGGCGTCCCAGCACTCGGTGAACAGCGCGGCCTCGGCGGCGTCCTGGGGGGTCGGCAGGTCGGGCATCAGACTCCTGCATCGGGAGCGAGGTCAACTCACCTTATTGGCAACGGAGTTGTGGGGAACCTCGCGACAGTGCACGAGCTTTTCACGGCTTCCACACAACTGACAAGCTCACTATTCAAATCCTGTTACCGGGAGTTCGAGCCCGCCCACACCTCGTTGCCGCTGTTGCGTGTGTTACTCCTGGAGACATACGCAGAAAAGGCCCGGACGTCTCGATCCGGACCTCAACTGCTCGATTCCCCCGGGGAATCCCGCGACTGGACTACACCTCGGCGGGCTCCTGCGCCGGGAGGCTGTCCATGAAGGAGCTCACGGAGAAGACGGCACGGCCGGGCCCGGGCTCGCCGTATCCGGGGGGCGAGGAGAGACCGAAGTCCTCCATCGTCTGGCGATAGGCCTGGAGCAGCCGGATGTGGTACTCCAGCGGCGCACCCTGCGGGTTGGCCTTGCCGAGCGGGGTGGTCGGCTCGGGGCACCAGGTGGTGAAGCGGGGGGTGATGCCCTGCGACATGAAGAAGCGCAGCCCCTCGGTGGTGGACGCGATGGCCTCGTCGACCGTCTTGAAGCCGAAGGGCTCGGCCATCTCCACGCCCGCCACGAAGTTGGGGATCACATTGCGCGCGCCGAAGATCTCCGCCGAGTCGAGGATCCGCTTGTGCCACTCGTCGCGGCCGACGTAGCGCTCCTTGCCGGGGCAGTGGAGCTTGAAGAGGTACTCGTCCCACACCTCGTAGTTGGGGTGGTAGATCTGCACGCCGTAGTCCTTGAAGCGCTGCACGTCGTCGCGCGGCAGCGCCTGGGCGACGACCTTGCCGATCCAGCGGCCCGGGAAGCGCTCCTCGATGGCCTTGGCGTAGTGCCCGTAGAAGTCGGCTTCATCCCGCCCGGCGACCGTCTTGGTGATCGCGCCGCCGGTGAGGGTGTAGGCGGTGGAGGTCTTCGCGGTGTCGTACCGGTCGATGATCTCCAGGGCTTCGAGGACCTCCTCGACGTCCTTGACACCGGTGTAGGGCCGCCCGGCCGCCTTGTGCTGGCGCCAGTTGTGGTTGATGTCGCAGTACTGGCACTCCTCCTTGGCGCCGAAGTACTGGCAGACCCGGAAGACGGTCAGGTAGATGAGGTAGCCCCACTGGATGGTGGGGGCGACCTCCATGACGGACTTCCCGTTGGAGAGCTTGTGCTTGTAGTACTCCGGCATCGGCGGCACACCGACGTCGGCGATGCGCTTGCCGTCGAGGTAGAGGCCGAGCACCCCCTCGTCGTCGGAGGCGACGCGGTACGGCGAGGTCGGGTTCACCCGCACGGAGACGACGGTGCGGCGCAGGTCGTACGGCCCGCCGGTGAGGATGATCTCCTCCGGCGGCCGCCGCAGCGCGGCCTCGCCCAGCTCGGGCAGGGTGCCGTGGTCGAAGGAGAAGATGAAGTACGACTTCGGTTTGACGTCACCCCCCTCGTTGTCGCTGAGGGCGGACGGATCGAAGGCCACCCCGCCGCGCAGCAGATCCTCCTTGAAGACGGCTTCCCGCGGTACGTGCGGGAATCGCTCCATCAGATCTTCGACCAGTGCGGTGCGGCTGCCCATCCGTAATCTCCTCCCGGCTCAGGCGTTCGACTCCTCACGTTATGCCCCCGCCCGGCCGTCATGCGTACCGGGTCCCCTCGCGCCGCGCGATGTGTTCCGGTACGGGTGTTTCGTCCGCCAGTGCGGGATCACCGACGGGCGCGCCCCACACCGAGGTCAGCGGCAGGGTCCCGGCCCACAGGCCCCGTTCCGCGTCGGGTCCGTCGCCGTCGTCCGGCGGGCCGGTGCGGATCTTGACCGAGGCCTCTTCGAGGGAGAGGACGAGCAGCGTGGTGGCGGCGAGTTCCCTGCGGTTCGGACTTCGGGCGTACGACCACTGCCCCGGGGTCGCGTGTTCGGTGAGCCGGCGCAGGCCGGCCAGCTTCTCCTCGGGGTCGGTGACCTTGCGGGCCTCGCCGTGGATCATCGCGCTGCGGTAGTTCACTCCGTGCTCGAAGACGGACCGGGCGAGGACCAGCCCGTCGACGTGCGTGACGGTGACGCAGACGGGCGTGCCGCCGGAGAGGCTGCGGCTCGCCACCGAGCCGTGGACGTAGAGCCGCCGGCCGTCTCGCCCGTAGACGGTCGGGACGACCAGCGGCCGGCCCTCGATCACCACGCCCAGGTGACAGACGAAGCCCGCGTCGAGGACGGCGTTCAGATCGGCGCGGTCGAGACTGCCCTGGTCGCGCAGACGGCGGTGGCGGGTGAGGTCGGTCTCGGGGAGCGGATCGAGGGTCATGACGAGGGACGCTACTGATATCGCGCCCGTTGCGCCACATTCCTGCGGATACCTATTGCAGACCATCCGAAGATCTACGAAATCCGCAGCAACTTGCCCAACGGATCACCTCACGCCCCCCGCTCCAGGGCCGCCTGCTCGACCGGATACGCAGGCGTCCCACCCGCCGCCAGCCGCTCCGCCTCCTCGGCCACCGCCGTGCCGAGCCGGGCCAGCTCGTTGCCCTGGGAGCCCGCGAGGTGCGGGGTGACGAAGGCGTTCGGGAGGTCGTGGAGGGGTGAGTCGGCGGGGAGCGGTTCGGGGTCGGTGACGTCGAGGACCGCGCTGAGACGGCCGGTGCGGAGTTCGGCGACCAGGGCGTCGTGGTCGACCAGGCCGCCGCGCGCGGTGTTGACGAGGACCGCCCCGTCGGGCATCAGGGCCAGCTCGCGGCGGCCGATGAGGTGATGTGTCTCGGGGGTCTGCGGGGCGTGGACCGTGACGATGTCCGAACCCCGCAGCAGCTCGTCCAGCTCCAGGAGGGGCACGCCGAGCCGGGCCGCCTGTGCCTCGGTGACGTACGGGTCGGTGAGCGCGGGCCGCAGGTCGAAGGGGCGCAGGAGCTCCAGGACGCGGCGGCCGATGCGGGAGGCGCCGATGACGCCGACCCGGCGGCCGTGGTTGCCGATGCCGGGGACGATGCCCCAGCCGGGGTGGGCGCGTGAGGTGCGCAGACGCTCGCGGGCGACGAGGACGTCCTTCCCGGCGAGGAGGATCATGGCGAGGGTGTACTCGGCGACCGGGAGCGCGTTGGCGTCGGCGGCCGAGGAGACCTCGATGCCACGCCGCCAGATCTCCGGTGTGACGAAGCCCTTGACCGAGCCGGCGGAGTGCAGGATCGCCCGCAGGGCGGGGGCCGCGTCGAGGACCGTCGCGTCGATGCGGGGGCAGCCCCAGCCCGTCACGAGGATCTCGGCGCGGGCGAGCGCCTCCTTGACGCGCGGGTCAGTGAAGTCCTCGGCCACGAGATCCGGGACGATGTCCACCGCCTCCCGCAGCCGCGCCAGAACCTTGGGCGGGAAGACGTGCGGAAGGTTGGTGGCGGTCATGGCGAACAGCGCCTGAGGACGCTCGGGCAAGGTGGTGACCCCCGGTCGGCATCGAGGAAAAGAGATAGAAACCGCTCTCTACGTTAAGAGTCGACGGATGAGAGGGTCAACGGACAGGCACCACACCGAAGGGACGACAGGGATGACGCAGACGGTCACCAACTGGGCTGGCAACATCACCTACGCCGCCAAGGAGTTGCACCGGCCGAGCTCGCTCGACGCGCTCCGGGCACTCGTGGCCGACAGCGCCAAAGTGCGGGTGCTGGGCAGCGGGCACTCCTTCAACGAGATCGCCGAACCGGGCCCCGACGGCGTCCTGTTGTCGATCGCCGGGCTGCCCGCGATGACCGACGTGGACACGGCGGCCCGTACGGTGCGGGTCGGGGGCGGTGTCCGGTACGCGGAGCTCGCTCGCGCGGTCCACGCCCACGGCCTCGCGCTGCCCAACATGGCCTCGCTGCCGCACATCTCGGTGGCGGGGTCGGTCGCCACGGGGACGCACGGCTCGGGTGTGGGCAACGGTCCGCTGGGCTCGGCGGTGCGTGAGGTGGAGCTGGTCCTCGCCGACGGGTCGACGGTGACGATCGGGCGCGGCGACGAACGCTTCGGCGGCGCCGTGACCTCGCTCGGCGCTCTGGGTGTCGTCACCGCACTCACCCTGGACCTGGAGCCGGCCTTCGAGGTCGAGCAGCATGTCTTCACCGAACTGCCGCTTCAGGGGCTGGACTTCGAGACGTTCTCGGCGGTCATGTCGGCCGCGTACAGCGTCAGCCTCTTCACGGACTGGCGGGAGCGGGGCTTTCGGCAGGTGTGGCTGAAGCGGCGGACGGATCAGCCCCTGGACCGGTTCACCTGGGCCGCGCCCGCCACCGAGAAGCTGCACCCGGTGCCGGGGATGCCGGCGGTGAACTGCACCGAGCAGTTCGGGGTGCCGGGGCCCTGGCACGAGCGGCTGCCGCACTTCCGGGCGGAGTTCACGCCGAGCAGCGGGGCGGAGCTCCAGTCGGAGTACCTGCTGCCGCGGCGGCACGCCGTCGAGGCGCTGTATGCGATCGACGGTATCCGGGAGACGGTCGCCGGCGTACTGCAGACCTGCGAGGTGCGTACGGTCGCCGCCGACGAGCAGTGGCTCAGCCCGTCGTACGGGCGGGACACGGTGGCGCTGCACTTCACCTGGATCGAGGACACGGCGGCCGTCCTGCCGGTGGTGCGACGGCTGGAGGAGGCGCTCGACGCCTTCGGGCCGCGGCCGCACTGGGGGAAGGTGTTCACCACCCCGGGCGAGGTCCTGCGCGGCCGCTACCCCAGGCTGGACGACTTCCGGACACTGGCAGCCGGCCTGGACCCTGAGGCAAAATTCGCCAACGCCTTCGTGCGGGACGCGCTCGCCGACTGACTTTATAAAGCCCCTTTCCTAACCCCTTGTCGAAAGTCCCCGGCGGGCCATAGCCTTGCGCCGCGCCGGTGCCGATGCCGTCCCCGCGGGAGCCGACGGGACGGGGGCAACCCTGTGCTGTGCCATCCCGGGGACAGCCCCCGGACCCCCGGCCGAGCACACGGACCGACGCCGGCCAGGGAGGGAAGTTCGATGAAGCGCGGCACCTCACGTGACATCCGCACCGCGAACCGTTACGAGGTGCTGCGCCAGATCATCGCCGCGTCGCCCACCTCCCGGCAGGAGCTGGCGGCCGCCACCGGGCTGAGCCTGGCCACGGTCGCCACGCTCGTCGGCGAGCTGCTCGACCTCCGGATGATCACGGAGGTCGGGTTCGAGGACTCGGCGGGAGGCCGCCCCCGGGGACTCGTCGCGGTCAACGCGTCGGGGGGCGCGTTGATCGGCGTCGACATCGCGGAGACCTACGTCCATGTCGAGCTGTTCGACCTCGCGCTGAACGTGCTGGCCCGCGCCGAGGAGGACGTCCGCCCGGGCGAGAGCCTCCCCGAGCAGGTCGTCGGTCATGTCGCCGCGGTCGTGGGCCAGGTGGTCGCGCAGGCCGGCATCGAGGGCGCCCGGGTCCTGGGCGTCGGGGTGAGCGTGCCGGGCCAGGTGGACCGGGACACCGGGTTCTCCGAGTACGCGCCCAACTGGGACTGGCACGACGTGCCGTTGCTCGACCTGCTCACCGAGCACATCGCCTACCCGCTGTACCTGGACAACCCGCTGCGCGCCTCCGCGGTGGCCGAGCTGTGGTTCGGGGCCGCGCGCGGACGCGGCAACGCCGTGGTGGTCAACCTCGGTACCGGGGTGGGCGCCGGGCTCGTGCTCGGCGGCGGACTGCACCGCGGGGTCAGCAACAGCGCCGGCGAGTGGGGCCACACCACGATCGTCCTGGACGGCCGGGCGTGCCGCTGCGGCAAGCACGGCTGTGTGGAGGCGTACGTCGGCGCGTCCGGGATCATGCTGAGTCTGCGGGAGTTGGGCCCCGACAGCCCGCTGCTGCACGAGGACGACCAGACGGCCACCATCGCCGCGCTGGCCGAGGGGTTGCGGCGGAAGGATCCGGTGGCGGTCAACACGCTCCGCGACACGGTCCGTTACCTCGGCGCCGGGATCGCCAACCTGGTCAACCTGTTCAACCCCGAGGTGATCGTGCTCAGCAGCTGGGTCACCGCCGCCCTCGGCGAGCACCTGGTCGAGGAGGTGCGCGAGGCCGTCGCCCGGCACGCGCTGCCCCGGCCGATGGCCGCCACCGAGATCGTCCTCTCCCCCATCCCCACGGACCCGGTGTGCCTGGGCGCGGCGACGTTCGCGCTCGAAGGAGCCCTCCAGTCGGTCGGCCAGAAGTCGCCGAAACGCACCGCCGCGTCCGCGAGAGCGAACACGCACGACCCGCGGTAGTCCGCTGCTCCGAGAGGCAGCAACTCCTGGCGCCTGAGGGGGAGTTGCCGCCCTCCCATGGGGCGGCCCGCACCCCGTCGCGTCCGGTATCCCGAACGCTCCGCAACGCTTCGAACAGACTTCGTCCAACCCCTTGCCGAAGCCTTAGCCGAAGGTTAACGTCCCGCACCGCACCACCCTTTGAGCCACCTGGCGCTGAGCCGCTTCAGGCACCGGGCGCAGGGCCGCAGCCGTACTCGAGACAAGGACGTCAGCATGTCGGCAATGAGAAACGTCAGCTGGGACCGCCGTACCGTTCTGCGGGCCGCCATGGGTATGGCCGCCGCCGGCTCCCTCGCCGCGTGCGGCGGCAACACCGGTCGCGGCAGCGGCTCCGGCGACAGCCTGGTGCAGTACTTCCACGCGTACGGCGAGGCGGGCACCGAGCAGGCCATCAAGCGCTATGCGAAGGCCTACAAGGACGCCAACGTCACCACCCAGTGGATCACCGGCAACAACTTCGAGCAGAAGCTGTTCGCCGCGCTGCTCACCAAGAACGCGCCCGACGTCTTCGAGTTCCACCCGCAGATCCAGCTCATCAAGAGCGGTCAGGTGGCCGACCTGTCCGACATCATCGAGCCGGTGAAGAGCGACTTCAACCAGGCCGACATCTCGTCGCACACGGTCGACGGGAAGATATACGGCGTCCGCATGATCGACGACCCGCAGTTCTTCTTCTATCGGCCCTCGGTGTTCGAGAAGGCCAAGATCGAGGTCCCGCAGACCCTGGAAGAACTGATCGAGGCCGCGGACAAGCTCACCACCAGCAAGGTCAAGGGCGCCTTCCTCGGCAACGACATCACCACGGTGCAGAACCCGCTGATCTGGTCGGCCGGCGCGGACACCCTCACCGCGGACAACAAGCCCGCCTTCAACACCGACGCCGTCGCCGAGGGCCTCACGCAGCTGCGCGGCCTGTTCACGAGCGGCAACCTGCTGCTCGACTCCCCCACCGACTGGTGGGACCCGTCCGCCTTCACCCAGGGTCTGACCTCGATCCAGTGGTGCGGCATGTGGGCCATGCCCGCCATGATCGAGGCGCTCGGCGACGACATCGGCGTCTTCCCCTTCCCGAAGGTCGGCTCGGCCGGCAAGCAGTCCGTCACCAACGGCGGCTGGTCGATGTTCGTCAACGCCAAGAGCGAGAACCTCGAAGCGGCCAAGGCGTACGTCAAGTGGCTGTGGATCGACCAGAAGAAGTACCAGGAGGACTGGGCCCTCTCCTACGGGTTCCACATCCCGCCGCGCACCTCCATCGCCCAGTCCGCCACCAAGCTCAAGTCCGGTCTGCCGGCCGAGGGCGTCAAGCTCTTCAACGAGTTCGGCCACTTCGACAACATCGGCTGGACGCAGGCGATGATCGCCGCCGTCAACGACGTGATGGCGAACTCCGTCCGCAAGGACGCCGATCCGAAGGCCCAGCTCGCCGCGGCCGAGAAGAAGGTCGACGCCGAGCTCACGAAGCTCTTCGGATAGGCCGGCGGACGGATCTCGACATGTCGACCACCACCACGCGCGGGGTCGCCTCCCCCGCCCCGGCCAAGGTCTCCAAGGACCGGCCGCGGCGGGGCCTGAGGGCGAGCAGCACCTTCAACTTCTGGCTCTTCACCGGGCCGTTCCTCATCGGCCTGATCATCTTCGTCTTCGTGCCGATCGGCTGGAGCCTCTATCTGAGCTTCTTCGAGGCCCGGTTCACGGTCACACCGAGCGAGTTCGTCGGGCTCGAGAACTTCAGGATGATCCTGTCGGACACGGACTTCAGGAACTCCCTGGTCACGTTCACCGTGTTCGCCGCCTTCATCGTGCCGACCACCTGGGCCGTGTCGCTCGGCCTTGCGCTGCTGGTGAACCGCCTGCGGTTCATGAAGGCGTTCGTCCGGTCGGTCTTCTTCCTGCCGACCGCGGTCAGCTACGCGGCCGCCGCGCTGATCTGGAAGATGTCCATCTTCAACGGTGTCCGCTTCGGCATGGCCAACACGGTCATCGGCTGGTTCGGCGTCGAGAACATCGCCTGGCTGGGCAACCCCGACCCACCGTGGTACTGGCTGGTCATCGTGACCGTCCGGCTGTGGCTCCAGGCCGGCTTCTACATGATCCTCTTCCTCGCGGCGCTCCAGAACATCCCGCGGGAGCTGTACGAGGCCGCCGCGATCGACGGAGCCAAGCCGGGCTGGCAGACCTTCCGGTACATCACGCTGCCCCAGCTGCGCGCGACGTCGACCGCGGTGATCCTGCTGCTGCTCATCGCCGCGTACCAGGCCTTCGACGAGTTCTTCATCCTGCTCGGCAAGGCCACCTGGGGCATGCCGCCGCTGGTCGAGCTCTACAAGATGGCACTGGGCGAGAACCAGAACTACGGCGCGGGCAGCGCGGGTGCGCTGATCCTGACCGCGCTCATCTGCCTCGTCACCCTGCTCCAGGGCAAGATCATGGGCTTCGGAAGGGGTGAGGAGTCCCAGTGACCACCACAGCACCCGACGTCAGGAAAGCGCCCGAGAAACCGGCCGGGGCCAGGCGTCTCGGCGGCGTCATGGGCAGCACCGGTCTGTACATCGCGACCGGCGTGGCCGCCCTCCTCTTCCTGATCCCGTTCTATCTGATCGTCCGCAACGCCTTCATGACGGACCCGGAGATCACGGGCGAGGAATGGAAGTGGTTCCCCACCGACATCCAGTGGAGCAACGTCAAGGAGCCGTTCGACGACGTCACCGTCGACTTCGCCCGCTCCATGTGGAACTCCCTGGTCGTCGCCGTCCTGCACACCACGGGCATCCTGCTGGTCTGCTCGCTGGCCGGCTACGGCCTGGCCCGCATCCCGTACAAGCACGCCAACAAGGTCTTCTACGCCGTCCTGGCCACCCTGATGGTGCCCACGGCCGTCACCTTCGTGCCGAGCTTCGTGCTCGTCTCGTCGCTCGGCTGGGTGGACACCTACCGCGGTCTGATCATTCCGGGCCTGTTCAGTGGTTTCACCTGCTTCCTGTTCCGGCAGTACTTCCTGGGGTTCCCCAAGGAACTGGAGGAGGCGGCGCGGGTGGACGGGCTCGGCTACTGGGGTGCGTACTGGCGCGTCGTGGTGCCCAACTCGCTGAACTTCTTCGCGGCGATCGCGACGATCACCTTCATCGCGGGCTGGAACGCCTTCCTGTGGCCCCTGGTCATCGGCCAGGACCCCAGCGCGTGGACGGTGCAGGTCGCGCTCTCGTCGTACGCCACCAACCAGACCGTCAACTACCACCTGATCTTCATGGCCACGGCCATCTCTATCCTGCCCCTGGTGTTCGTGTTCCTCTTCCTCCAGCGCTGGCTGGTGCAGGGGATCGCGCAGACCGGCATCAAGGGCTGATCACTCGACCCACCCGCCGATTCACACGCCGATTCACCCAACGATTCACACGACCTGGAGACCGATGTCTTTCCGCACCACCGACGTCGACTACGTCGAGGACGTGTCACCGGGCCGCGGGGCGCTGCCGCCCCGCGCCTGGTACACGGCCTCGGACGCCAAGTCCCTTTCCCTGAACGGCAGCTGGCGGCTGCGCGTGTCACCGACGATCGACGCCGAGGACGACTCGTTCGCCGAGGAGGGCTACGACGCCGGGGACTGGGCCGAGGTGTCGGTCCCCGGGCACTGGGTCCTCCAGGGGCACGGTTCACCCATCTACACGAACCATCTGTACCCCTTCCCGGTGGACCCGCCGCACGTCCCGACCGAGAACCCGACCGGCGACCACCTGCGCGTCTTCGACCTGCCGCGGGACTGGGACCTCTCGGAGGCGGGCGCCGTCCTGCGCTTCGACGGCGTCGAGTCCTGCGCCCGGGTCTGGCTGAACGGCACGGACATCGGCGAGTTCAAGGGCTCGCGGGTGGCCCACGAGTTCGCCGTCGGCCATCTGCTGAAGCCCGTGGACAACGTGCTGGCCGTCCGCGTCCACCAGTGGTCGGCCGGGTCCTACCTGGAGGACCAGGACCAGTGGTGGCTGCCCGGCATCTTCCGTGACGTCACCCTGCTGCACCGCCCGGCGGACAGTGTCCTCGACTTCTTCGTGCACGCCGACTACGACCACGTCACGGGCGAGGGCACGCTGCGGGTCGACTCCGACGTGGACGGGCGGGTGCGGGTCGCCGCGCTCGACATCGATGTCGCGACCGGCGAGCCGGTGACGGTGGCGGTCGAGCCGTGGACGGCGGAGTCGCCGCGGCTGTACGACGGTGAGCTGGTCACCGGGGGCGAGCGGGTCCCGCTGCGGATCGGCTTCCGCACGATCGTCCTGGAGGACGGCCTGATCAAGGTCAACGGCAGGGCGGTCCTCTTCAAGGGCGTCAACCGCCACGAGTGGCACCCCGAGACGGGCCGCGCCCTCGACCTGGAGACCATGCGCGAGGACGTGCTGCTGATGAAGCGGCACAACCTCAACGCGGTGCGCACCTCGCACTACCCGCCGCACCCGGCCTTCCTGGACCTGTGCGACGAGTACGGTCTGTGGGTCATCGACGAGGCCGACCTGGAGACCCACGGCTTCCACGAGCAGGACTGGCGCGACAACCCCGTCGACGACGACCGCTGGACCCCGGCCCTCCTGGACCGCGCCGCCCGCATGGTCGAGCGCGACAAGAACCACCCGTCGATCGTCTTCTGGTCGCTGGGCAACGAGGCCGGCACCGGCCGCGGCCTCACCGCGATGGCCGAGTGGATCCACGGCCGGGACTCCTCGCGCCTCGTGCACTACGAGGGCGACTGGAACTGCCGTGACACGGACGTCTATTCGCGGATGTACGCCGACCACGCCGAGGTCGAGCGGATCGGCAAGGAACTGGACGGCGGCCCCCAGGGGCGCCGGCGCCTTCCCTTCATCCAGTGCGAGTACGGGCACGCCATGGGCAACGGCCCCGGCGGCATCGCCGACTACCAGGAGCTCTTCGAGAAGTACGACCGGATCCAGGGCGGCTTCATCTGGGAGTGGATCGACCACGGCATCGCCCACCCCGAGCTGGGCTACGCCTACGGCGGCGACTTCGGCGAGGAGCTGCACGACGGCAACTTCGTCTGCGACGGCCTGGTCTTCCCCGACCGCACGCCGTCCCCCGGTCTGATCGAGTACAAGAAGGTCATCGAGCCCGTCCGTATCGAGGGCGACGGCGGCGACGGCACCGTGCGGGTCACCAACAAGTACGACTTCGCCGACCTGTCGGCGCTCGCCTTCACGTGGTCGTACGAGGTCGAGGGCGAGAGCGTGGAGTCGGGTTCGCTGTCGGTGCCCGCGCTGAAGCCCGGTGAGAGCGCCGACGTGAAGCTGCCGGAGCCGCCCGCGGACCACCGGGGCGCGGAGACGCGGTGGACCGTGCGGGCTCTGCTGGCCGACGACTCCTCGTGGGGGCCGATGGGTCATGTGGTGGCGTGGGGCCAGTTCCCGGTCGCCGCCCGCCCGCTGCCGTCCGTCGCGGCCACCGACGGGCCCGTGCTCGACGGGCGGCGGATCACGCTCGGCCCGGCCTCCTTCGACGCCCGTACCGGTGCGCTGCGGACGGTCGGCGGGATCGCCGTCGAGAGCCCGCGCCTGGACGTGTGGCGGGCGACCACCGACAACGACGAGGGCGAGTGGAACGGCGGCATCTGCTACAGCAAGCTGTGGCGCACCCTCGGGCTGCACCGGATGCGGCACCGCCTGGACTCGGTGGAGCTGTCCGACGACGCGCTGACGGTCCGCACCCGGGTGTCGCCGGCGGCCCGCGAGGTGGGCCTGGCCACGGTGTACCGGTGGACCTCCGACGGCAACAGGCTGAAGCTGACGGTGTCCGTGGCGCCCGAGGGCGAGTGGACGGTGCCGCTGCCCCGCCTGGGCGTCCGGCTCGGGCTGGCCGAGGCGGACGCGGTGGAGTGGTTCGGCGGCGGTCCCGGTGAGGCGTATCCGGACAGCCGTCTGGCGTCGACCGTCGGCCGTTGGCGGTCGACTGTAGACGATCTTCAGACGCCGTACCTCCGCCCGCAGGAGAACGGCGCCCGCGCCGACGTCCGCTGGGCGGAGATCGGGGGCCTGCGGATCGAGGGCGACCCGGAGTTCTGGTTCACCGCCCGCCGCTGGACGACCGAGCAGCTGGACGCGGCCGCCCACCGCCCCGACCTCGTCCCGGGCGAGACGGTGTGGGTCAACCTCGACCACGGCCACCACGGCGTCGGCTCGCAGTCCTGCGGGCCGGGCCCGCTGCCGCAGTACCACCTGAAGGCGGAGCCGACGGAGTTCTCGTTCGTGTTCTCGACCACCAGGTAAGAGAACGATTAATCGATTGACTGATTGATCGACATTCCGACACTGTCGGGACGTCGCCAGCGGCCGGTCGGCATCCATGCCGACCGGCCGCAGTTCTGTTTTCGCACAAAGGAGTTGATGCCACTTGATTGGCAGCATCGAGGTCCGCGGACTGTCCCGCACCTTCCACTCCACCGTCCGCCGACCGGGCTTCACCGGCGCGGTCCGTTCCCTGGTCAACCCGGAACGGGTCGCCAAACACGCCGTCACCGACATCACCTTCGACGTGTCCCCGGGCGAACTCCTCGCCCTGCTGGGACCCAACGGCGCCGGCAAGTCCACCACCATCAAGATGCTCACCGGCATCCTCACCCCCACCGCGGGCCATGCCCGGGTCGCGGGCGTGGTGCCCTACGAGGACCGCGAGCGCAACGCCCGCAACATCGGCGCGGTGTTCGGGCAGCGCACCCAGCTGTGGTGGGACCTCCCGGTGCGTGAGTCGTTCGCGATCCTGCGGGACATCTACGAGGTGCCGAGGGCCGAACACGCCGCCCGCCTCGCGGAGTTCGACGACCTGCTGGATCTGTCGTCCTTCTGGGACACCCGGGTACGCCATCTCTCCCTGGGCCAGCGTGTCCGCAGCGACCTCGCCGCCGCGCTGCTCCACGATCCGCCGGTCGTCTTCCTCGACGAACCCACCATCGGCATGGACGTGGTCGTCAAGGAACAGGTACGGGAGTTCCTGCGGCACCAGGTCGAGGAGCGCGGCCGCACGGTCCTGCTCACCACCCACGACATGACGGAGGTCGAGCGGCTCGCCGAACGGGTCGTCCTCGTCAACCACGGCCGGCTGGTCCTCGACGGCTCCCTCGACGAGATCCGCCGCAAGTTCGGCTCGACCTGGCAGGTGCGGGCCACCCTCGCCGACCCGCACGCCGAGATCGTCCCGCTGCCGGGCATCACCCTGCTCCAACAGACGGGCCCGCGCCTGGTGTTCGGCCCCGACGGCCCCGACGCGCCGACCGTGCACCAGGCCCTCAAGGCCGTCATCGAGCGGTACGAGGTGACGGACATCGCGCTCGACGAGGCGGACCTCGAGGACGTGATGCGGGCCGCCTACGTCCATGCGGAAGAGGTCTGACATGGCGACCGTCCACGCCTGGCGTGCCGCCCGCGTCACCCCTCTCGGCGAACTGCACACCCCGCCCCGTATGACGGCCGCCCTGCTCCGCCTGACCGTGCAGATCGTGCTGGTGGCGTCCCTGTGGCACGGCCTCTACCAGAACACCGGCACCACGGCCGGACTCGACCGCGACCAGGCGGTGACGTACGCGGTGCTGGCCGTACTCGCCTCCCGGCTGCGGGAGTTGGACCAGTACGCGGGCCGCGACACCGTGCTCCAGCACATGCACTTCGGCACGATCATCTACTGGTACCTGCGCCCGCTGAAACCCCAGCGGTACTACGCCCTGCGTGCCTTCGGGGAGCAGCTGTACGGCTTCGCCTGGGCGCTCGGCGGATACGCGGTCTGCCTGGCGGCCGGTGTCGTGGAACCGCCCGGGTCGGCGGCCGTGGCGGGGGTGTTCGCGCTCAGTCTGCTGCTGGGCCAGTGGGTCCTGTACTACGTCATGCTCGTCATCGACCAGCTGTGCTTCTGGACCCTGCGCAACGGCGCCGCGATGCTCATCCTGATCTTCGCGCAGAACCTGCTGGCGGGGGTGTACGCGCCGCTGTGGTTCTTCCCCGACTGGTTCATCACGCTGAGCACGTTCCTGCCGTTCCAGGCGACGCTGAGCGTGCCCCTGTCGATCTACATCGGCCGCATCGAACTGTCCGACGCCCCACTCCAGTTGGCGATCCAGCTCGGCTGGGTCCTCGTACTGGCCCTGTTCACCCGTCTGTTGTGGCGGCGGGCCGCCCGCCGTGTCATCTCGCAGGGAGGCTGATGACTGTGAACGCCGTCCGGATCGCGTGGCGCATCACGCGTCTCAACTTCCGTGCCCAGCTGGAGTACCGCTCCGAGTTCCTGATGATGATCGCCATCGGCGCGGTCTGGCAGGTGTCGGTGATCGTGTTCGCTACGGTGCTGCTCACCCGGTTCACCGGGATGGGCGGCTGGGACAGCTCGGACGTGCTGCTGATCCCGGCGACACGGATGCTGGCGCACGGACTGTTCGTGCTGTTCCTCGGCCGGGTGCACGGTCTGGGCCGGCACATCCAGGAAGGCGTCATCGACACCTACCTGGTCCGCCCGATGCCGGTCCACCGCCAGCTCCAGCTCTCCTACTTCCCGACCAACGCGATCGGCGACCTGACGGTGGCCGCGGGCCTGATGGCGGGCGCGCTCAGCCGCAGCGAGCTGGACTGGACGGCCGGCCGGATCTCGTACCTGGTCGTGGCCGTGCTCGGCGGACTGCTCCTGGAGGCGGCCCTGTTCACGGTGGTGGCCTGCGCGTCGCTGCGTTTCCCGGCCGCCGACTACTGGGGGCGCTGGCTGGAGGAGCTCCTCGGCACCTTCGGCAGCTACCCGCTCAACGTGCTGCCCAGGGCGGTGGGCGGCCTCCTGACGTACGGTCTGCCGCTCGCGTTCGTCGCCTACTTCCCGGCCGCCGTGCTCACCGGCCACGGCCATGACACCGGCGTCCCGTACTGGCTGGCGGCGGCCTCACCTCTGCTGGGGGCACTCGCGTACCTCGGGTCGCGCCGGCTGTGGATCTTCAGCCTCAAGCACTACACCGGGGTCAACGGATGAGGGGAAGTCCGGATTAGGCTCGGCGCGATGGACGATCGACGGGAACGGGTGAGGGCGTACGCCGCCGAAAGGGCCGTGTGGTCGCGGCTCGCCGGGCTGCTGCCGGACGCCGAGGACCGGGACCAGGTCCAGGGGTGCTGGGACATCGGTGAGCAGGAGGGCGGCCTCTTTCATCTGGTCGACCGGTTGTTCGCGCTGGGGCTGTCCGTGGACGACGTGACGCGGGCCGAACTCGCGGCGATGGCCTCGCAGTGGGGGGTGTGGGACCAGCTCGCCACGGACATCGTCGACCTGCCCGGGGCTCAGGGGAAGGTGCGGGTGGTCGAGGGCCTGGAGCCGGTCGACGCGGACGGCACGGCTCTGGTGCCGTGGATGAGGTGCGAGCGGTGCGGCCGCGTCCTGGCCCTGGAGCACCGGCGCGAGACGTGGGGCGGCCTGTCGCTCTCGCCGGTGTCGTACGTCGTGTCCGTCCCCGACGACGCGGGCACCCAGCTCGTGTTCGACGCCGAAGGTCCGGACGCGGTGTGGCGCGCGCTGGAGGCGTTGACGGCGGTGACGGCGGTGACGGCGGTGACGGCGGTGACGGCGGTGACGGCAACCTGCCGGGACGCGGCGGCGACTGGAGGGGGACCGACCCGCAGCCCCCAGGAGTAGCCGTGTCCCATCGCCGCCGACGCCTCTTCCGCCCCCTCCCGCTCACGGCCGCGGCCGCGCTGATCGCCGTCGCGGCCGTCGCCGTCCCCCAGTTGACGCCCGGTGCCTCCGCCGCGACCACTCTGCGCGGGTACGCCGACGGGCGCGGCGTGAGGATCGGTGCGGCCGTCGGGGACGCCCCGCTGACCTCGGACTCGTCGTACACCACCGTCCTGGACCGGGAGTTCAACTCGGTGACGGCGGAGAACGCCATGAAGTGGGACGCCCTGGAACCGAGCCGGAACAGCTACAACTGGGCGGCGGCCGACCGGCTGGTCGACCACGCCGTCGCGAAGAAGCAGGGCGTACGGGGCCACACCCTGGCCTGGTACGCGCAGTTGCCGTCCTGGCTGAAGAACGGCGGCTTCTCCGCGTCCGAGCTGAACACGCTCCTGAAGAAGCACATCGACACCACCGTCGGCCGCTACAAGGGCAGGATCTACGCGTGGGACGTCGTCAACGAGGCGTTCGACGAGAACGGTTCGATGCGCGGTTCGCTGTGGCAGGACAAGCTGGGCACCGGCTACATCGCCAACGCCCTGAAGTGGGCCCACGCGGCCGACCCCACCGCCAGGCTCTACATCAACGACTACAACATCGAGGCGGACAACGCCAAGAGCGACGCCCTGTACGCCCTGGCCAAGCAACTCCTCGCCCAGGGCGTGCCGTTGCACGGCATCGGGTTCCAGTCGCACTTCGTGGTCGGCGGGGTGCCGTCGACGATGAAGGCGAACCTCAAGCGCTTCTCCGACCTCGGTCTGGAGGTGTCGGTCACCGAACTCGACATCCGCATCCCGCTGCCCGCCTCCGCCGCCGAACTCGCCCGGCAGTCCGCCGACTACAAGCTGGCGAGCGAGAACTGCCTGGGCGTGGCGCGCTGCGCCGGTGTGACGCTGTGGGGCGTCACCGACAAGTACTCATGGATACCGAGCACGTTCACCGGCTACGGCGCCGCCCTGCCGTACGACGAGGCCTACGCGGCGAAGCCCGCCTACACAGGGTTGTCCAACGGGCTCAACCCGGCTGTCTGAGACGCCGGTTCGGCGGCGAGCTCCGCCAGGGAGCGGATCCCCGGTATCGGTGACGGCAGCAACCACAGCACCGACAGCACCCCACCGACGGCGACCGCGACCAGGGTCGCGCGCAGACCGAAGGCCGTGGCGAGCGCCCCTCCGGCGAGCGCGCCGAGGGGGCGCACGCCGTAGTTGACGGTGCTGAAGGCGCCGGTCACCCGGCTGCGCAGGGCGTCCGGCGTCACCGCGGTCTGAAGGGAGTTGAGGTTGACGTCGAACCACATGACCCCGAGGCCCACCAGGAAATAGGCGCCGCCCAGGCATCCGGCGGCGGCCCACGCCGGTCCGCCGGCGACCGCGGCGAGGGCGTAGGGCGCCGGGAACAGCACGGCTCCCACGGCGACGGCGCGCCCGACACCGACGCGGCGGGACAGCCGCGGGGCGGTCAGCGCGCCGACGAGGGAGCCGGTCGCCCCGATACCCATGGTCAACCCGATGGCCCCCGGGGAGAGTCGCAGGACACGGTCGGCGAACAGCACCACCATGCCGGTGCCCGCCAGGAACGTGAAGAAGTTGACGGTCGTACAGCAGCCGAGGCTCGCCCGCAGCACCGGGTGCCGGACGACGAAGGCCAGACCGTCGCGGGCGTCGCGCAGCAGCGCGGGTACGGCGGCGCCGGATCGGGTTGCGGGCGCCGGTTCGTCGACCTTGATCCGGCCGAGCAGCAGCGCGGAGGCGAGGAAGGACAGGGCGTCCACGACGACGGTGACCGGCGCGCTGAGGGCCTGCACGAGGCCTCCACCGACCGCGGGACCGGCGACGAACGAGGCGGAACGGGCGGCGCTGAAGCTGCTGTTGGCGTCGACGTACGACGAGGGCGGCACCAGCCGCGCGAACAGCGGCTGCCAAGCACAGCCGGCCACCACGCCCGCGAGGCCCGTCAGCAGGGCCACCGCGTACAGCTGGCCGAGCGTGACCGTGCCCCACAGATAGGCGAGGGGCAGCGACAGCAGCACGCCCGCCCGCACCAGATCGGTGACGATCAGCAGCCGCCGTTTGCGCCGCCGCCCGTCGACCCAGGCGCCCAGCACGATCCCGAGCAGGTTGGGTGCCCAGGCGAGCGCGGTCAGCAGGGCGACCTGTGCCGCCGAGGCGTCCAGGAGGCCGACGGCGATCAGCGGGACCGCCACCTCGGAGATCCGGTCGCCGAACTGTGAGACAGCGCCGCTGGCCCAGGTGAGCCGGAAAGGACGGTCGCGCCACAGGGAGGTCTCGGGGAGAGATGTCCGGGGGCGCCTCATTCCGGCGTCCCGGACTCGTCGTCCGCCGCCTCCGGCAGCGCGTACAGCAGCATCCGTACGCCCCTGCCGTCCGGTGGCCGCTGTGCGGGTGCGCGGGTGACGTAGGGGGCGAGGAGTTCCTCCATGGCGTCCTTGAGCGCGGCCAGTTCCTCGGCGGTGACGACGATCCCGGTGTTGTTGGACATCGCGGCGCCGATCCACTCCGGCTCCAGGCGCGGCGCGGTCTCGGTGAGCCAGCGCATCGGCAGCTCCGCACGGCTCGCGAACATCTCACCGGCGAGCACCTGGGCGGCCGCCCGGCCCTCCTCGTCCTCGGGCACCTCGAACCGGTATCCGCGCGCCACGGCCTCCCAGCGCCGCTCGCGCCGGTCCGCTCCGGCCTGCGCGTCCCGGACCAGCCCGAATCCCGCGAGGTGGCGCAGATGCCAGCTGGTCACGGACGGGGTTGCCCCCACGTGGGGGGAGAGTTGGGTGGCGGTGGCGGGCCCGTACCGCTGCAACCGCTCCAGGGCGGCGAGCCGTACGGGGTGCGCCAGGGCGCGCATGGCCTTCGGGTCGGTGATCTCCAAGTCGCCGAAGCGATTACCGGAATCCATAACGTGAGAGTGTCCTCTCACACAATATGAGAGTCAACTCTCATGACTCTCACTGTTTCCCCAACCGGCCTTGCCACAGGGTCAGAAGGACGGGCGTATCCGGATCTTCTCGGCCGCCTTCACGGCGCTCTCCGGCCGGCAGATCGTCGGGTTCATCGGACGGTCCGACGATGCGTTCGACAAGCTGGGAGTGCTGTCGGCGGGGCTCACGACAACCAGGCGAACTCCGGCGGGCGTGACGGGCGTGTCAGGCGATCCACGCCCCGCTGTGTCGATGCCGCCCCAGGCCCACGGCGGAGAACTCGTCCTCGCCGGGACCCGCCACCACCCCCAGCCTCCGCAGCGCGCGCGAGAGCGGGCTGCCGTCGGACGGAAAGGGCTCCCCCTCCTCCACTCGCAGCGGCCCCAGCACGACGGTGCCGCCGTCCCACACGACAGCCCGCTGCTCGCCCGCGCCACCGAAGTACTCGGCCTCCACGTAGGCCACCGGCCCGTCGGCCGACCAGGCGGCGAGGGTCTTCTCGAACGGCTCCGGCAACCGCCGGAACCCCAGCGCGCCGCCACCCCCGCCGTGCGCGAGGGACTCGAACAGGGCATGCGTCATCGGCATCAGCGACAGGCCCTGCCCGATCGACGCCGCCCGGGCGGCAGGCACGTCCCGCAGCGCGCGGCGCAGCGCCGCCTCTTCGGCGATCACTGCTTTCAGGTCGTAGGCCATCTGGTCCGTCACAAGGAGAGGGGGCGGTCCGGCGGTGGCGGTGGCGGTGATGCGCAACTGGGGCGTGGTGCCGAGGCCGTGCCGGGATGCTCGGCGGCACCCCGTGGCGCTACCGGGGCGTCAGCACACAGAACTCGTTGCCGTCGGGGTCGATCATCGCGATCCGGCCGGTCCCGCCCGGGCCCGTGTCGGCGCGCTCGGCCCCGAGCGCGAGGAGACGGTCGACCTCTGTCTGCTGGTCGCCGTCGGCGGGTGGCGCGAGGTCGAAGTGCAGTCGGTTGCGACCCGTCTTCGGCGCGACCGGCGGACCACCCCAGGTGATCTTCGTCCCGCCGTGCGGCGACTGGATCGCGGTCTCCTCGTCCTGGTCCCACACCAGCGGCCAGCCCAGCGCCTCGCTCCAGAAGTAGCCGACGGCCTGTGAACCGTCGCAGGCCAGCGCTCCGATGAACCCGGTGTCGGCGAGGAAGTTGTTGCCCGCCTCGATCACACAGAACTCGTTGCCGTCGGGGTCGGCGAGCACCACGTGCCCCTCCTCCGGGAGTTGGCCGACATCGATGTGCCGCGCGCCGAGCCGCAGGGCCCGTTCCACCGTCTCCTGCTGCTGTTCCGGGAAGGCACTCGTCAGGTCGAAGTGCATCCGGTTCTGGCCGATCTTCTTCTCCCCCGTCGGCAGGAAGCGGAGTCGGAACCCGTGCTCATCGGCGGGCAGCAGCGCGACGCCGTCGAGTGGATCGTCGGCCACCTCCCGCCCCAGGACCCCGGACCAGAATCCCGCGAGGCGTTGCGGCTCACTGGCGTCGAAACACATCGCGAACAGATGACAAGTCATAGCCCCGCGCATCTCCGATCCGCTGCCCGGCCATCGCCGACAGGACGCCCCACCGGCCCCCGAGGCGGAAGCCTAGGGGCGAGGCGAGGTCACCCGCAGCCCAATATTCGACCGGACCTTCATGTACTAGCGTGTAACCTAGATTCCCTAGGTTTCTCTTCGGCACCCCGGAGACCCCATGGCCCGCGCAGGAATCACCCCCGACCGCCTCACCGCGGCCGCCGCCGACCTCGCCGACGAGGTCGGGTTCGAGAGCGTCACCCTCTCCGCGCTGGCGCGGCACTTCGGGGTGAAGGACGCGAGTCTGTACTCACACGTCCGCGGTCTTCAGGAACTGCGGACCCGGGTCGCGCTGCTCGCCGGGGCCGAGATGATCGACCGGATCGCCGTCGCCGTGGCGGGGCGGGCAGGGAAGGACGCGCTGGCCGCGTTCGCCGGGGCCTACCGGGAGTACGCGCTGGAACGGCCGGGACGGTACGCCGCCACCCAGATCCGCGTCGACCAGGCCCTCGTCGCCGACTCCCCCGGCCTGCGCCGCACCGCCGAGATCACCTACGGCATGCTCCGCGCCTACGGCCTGGAGGAACCCGACCTCACCGACGCCGTCCGCCTGCTGCGCAGCACCTTCCACGGCTACTGCGCGCTGGAGGCGAGCGGCGGCTTCGGCGCCCCCCGTGACGTACAGAAGTCCTGGAAACGCGCCATCGACGCCCTGCACGTCCTGCTCCAGAACTGGCCCCGCGAAGACGAGGAGAGCGAAGAGAAGTGACCGACCTCCACTACGACATCCACGGCAGCGGGCCCGTGCTCCTCGTCCTCCCCGGCGGGGCGGGCCATCCCATGGGGCTCGGCCCGTTGACCGACGCGCTCGCGGACCGGTTCACCGTCGTCGTCCTCGACCCCCTCGGACTGGCCCACGGCCGGCTCGGCTCACCCGTCGACGACCAGCGCGTCGAGGACTGGAGCGACCGCGCCCGGCGGGTGCTCGACAGCGTCCTCGCCGACGGCGACACCGCGTATGTCCTCGGCACCAGTGCCGGCGCCGTCGTCGCCCTCGACCTGCTCGCCCGGCACCCGGAGCGGTTGCGGCACGTCGTCGCGCACGAACCGCCGTGTGTGGGCGTACTGCCGGACGGGGACCGGCAGCGGGCCATGTTCCGGGACGTGGTCGACATCTATCGCACCGCCGGGCTGCGCGCCGCCGCCGCACGGATGACCGCCGGACTCACCGAACAGCCGGCCTCGACGCCGTTCGCCGGTCAACCCCTCACCCGCGAGGAGGAGTTGAGCAACCCCATGGCCCTCTCGCTCGCCCACGTCCTCCTCCCCTTCACCGCCTACGACCCCGATCTCACCGCCCTGTCCTCCGGCCCCCTCACCCTCGCCACCGGAACCGACTCGCGCGGCCAACTCCTGTACCGCACCGCCGAGTTCGTCGCCGAGCGGACCGGCGCCGCCTTCACCGAGTTCCCCGGCGGACACCTCGGCGCCGTCCAGCGTCCCGAAGCCTTCGCCGAGCACCTCACCACGGCGCTCGGCGTCTCGGCCCGGTTGGGCGAGCGCGATCACGACAGGTCGCCCACCGCGTCCGCGTAGTACGTCGATCCCCCGAGATGGAGGGCGAGTTCGCGGAAGCTCCAGCCCTCGCCGGGGGAGTCGTCGAGTTCGGCCTCGGTGAGCGCGCCGAGGCGGGCGGACCAGATCCCGGCCAGTCGGCCGAGGCGGCTGCGGGCCTCGTCCAGGTCCTCCTGGGAGAAGGGAGCCAGGTCCGCCTCGGTCGTGATCGCCGAGGCGTGCCAGTGGTCCGGCCGGGGGTCCACGCCCGCCAGCCGGGCCTCCATCTCCGCGAGATGGTCGACGAGGTGGTCGGCGACCCGGCGGATCGCCTTGTGCGGGGTGTAGACACGGTCGTCGATCTCGTGGGGCCTGCCGTCCCAGGCGGTCCAGGTCGCGGCCAGGGCGAGGACGTGGTCGACCATCCCGGTGACGGTACGGGCGGGGGTTTCCCGCGGGTTGTCGGTCATACCGGCACGCTAGGGGGGTGTCGGTTCGGTGCCCGCCGAAGTGTCCCCGAGGGGCCCGCTACGCGCCGCGCTCCCCCGCACTGCGCTCCACACAGAACTCGTTCCCCTCCGGATCGGTCAGCACCGCCCACCCCGTGCCGTCCGCCTTGCGCCGGTCGTCGAAGAGCGTGGCGCCCAGGCCGAGCAGCCGCTCGACCTCCTCGTCCCGGGTGCGGTCCTGCGGCTGGATGTCGAAGTGGATCCGGTTCTTGGCCGTCTTGGGCTCCGGCACGGTGACGAAGAGCAGACCCGCGGCCTCGATCAGCGCCTCCTCGTCACCGGGGTGGTCGTCCTCGTGCAGGGGCAGGCCCAGGACCTGGGACCAGAAGCCGCCGAGGGCGTAGGCGTCGGCGCAGTCGATCGTCGTATGACGGATGGCGGAAGTCATACGGCGGATTCTTGTGCAGCGCCTGAGAAGAGATCAACAGGCACAGTCGGCGCGTTCTTCGAAAAGATCGGCGCGCGCGGCAACCCTTCCCGCACCTGCGGCCACTTCAGGGCATGACTTCAGCACGACGCACCACGCGCCACCGCCGTATCCGGGGCGCCCGCAAGCCACTGATCGCGGGGCTCGCCGCCACGGCCGCGCTCGTCGGCGCCTGGTACGCCACCGCCGGGGCGAGCACGGCCACCGGACTCACCGTGTCCACGACCTCGGTGACCCTGTCCGCCAAGTTCCCCTACCTGTCGGCGGGTTACAACAACAGCCGCGAGTGGACGCGCACGGCGACGGCGGCCGCCCCGAACGGCACCCTGCGGGTGGCCTGGCCCGCCTCCGACGGCATCCACGTCACACCGCTGACGGCGGCCGGCAAGCGTTCGGGTGCGGACACGATCGTCAAGGGCGCCAAGGAGGTCGGCGGGCTGGTCGCGCACGACAACGGGTTCGCGCTGCTCACCCGGGTCTCCGACACCAACAAGTGGAAGGAGACGGCGGCCGCGATCGTCCGCTACACGAACGGCAAGAAGACCTTCCAGACCAAGCTCACCGGCACCGCCACCAACGACACGTCCCCCACGCTCGACGGACAACTCACCTGGAACGGCACCAAGTACGGCGCCTACTTCGTGGTGCACGGCGCGGGCGGGTTCGCCGACGGGCACTTCGGCGACAAGATGCAGTACGTCAGCGCCAAGGGCAAGAAGGCGAGCGGCGGCTGGAGTTGGGGGTGCAGCCACAACGAGGGCATCGCCCTGCACGCCGAGACGTCCGGCGCCTTCACCTCCCTCTGCTTCGACGACTGGCGCTCGGGCCTGTTCGTGTCCACCGGTATCGGCGCTCCCGATGTCGCGCCGGTGGTGCAGCGCGAGCAGTGCTGGGCGGGCTACTGCGGCGGTACGTTCGCGGGTCGTACGGGCGACCTGGTGAAGTCCTCCACCGGCCGCTACGCCACCGCGTTCGCCTCCCGGGGTGCCGCGTCGGCCAAGAAGAACCCCGACGACTCCAGCGGGCGCGGCTGGTCCGTCACGCCGAAGACCAGTACCCATCAGGTCGCGGTCGCCTTCATGAAGAACCGCAACTCCGGTCCCGGCAAGGCGGTCTACCTCTCCACCACCAAGGGCACGGACCACGTCAACGTCCGCCTCGCCCCGTACGGCAAGGACCGGCTCCTGCTCTCCTGGGAGTCCGTGAAGAACGCCAAGTGCACGGCCGGCACCTGCACCGGCACGTTCGCGGGCACCCATCTGCGTCTCATCGACTGGAACGGCAAGTTCCAGGGTTCGGACAAGATCGTGAACACACGGATCACCGGTGATATCGCGGTCCAGAAGGACGGGACGCTGACCTGGGCGTCCGTAGCCGTCACCCCGTCGTACGCGACCGCCCTCACCGGGGCGTCCCCGACGACGAAGACGCTGAAGATCAGCCGTCTGACGCCCTGATCACGCGCCACACCCTCCCCCGTCCCCACCTGCACGGGGGAGGTCAGTCCGCCGCGCGGGCGGTGAGCACTCCGACCATCCGGCGTACGACCTCGGCGGGCAGCGCCGGATTCCGGGCCGCCGTCTCCGCGTTGCCGGTGCCCGTCCTGAGCAGCAGGACCAGGAGCCGGGCCGGCAGCCTAGGGTGGAGCGCGGCGGCGTGCCGGATGTGCTCGTGGGGGTCCTCCAACAGCCTCGCGGCCGCCGCCGCCGAGAGCCGCGGGTCGGTCGCGGCGCGGTACCGGACCTCCTCGTCGGGGTCCCGACTGAGCCGTTCCACCAGTTCGGGCGTGGACTTCGGGTCGTCCAGGGCGAGTTGGCGCATGCGCGGGCTGGGGTCGTCGGCGTAGCGCAGGAGGCCGTGACGGGGGAAGTTGGGGTGGCCGCGCGGCCGGTCGGGGGTGCTGAGGCTGCCGGTCCACCACCGCCACACCGCCAGGAGCATGTCGGCGGGCGCGTCGTCGCAGGACTCGGCCAGGAAGAGCTGCACGACACGGTCCTCGTCCCGGGCGAGGCGTGCGACGACGTCCGGTGGCAGCCGGCGGGCACGGGCGACGCTTCTGCGGACCAGGGGGTGGGAGGAGGTGGCCAGGCGGCGCATGGCGTCCTCGTCCTCGTGCAGGGCGACGACCCAGTCGAGTGCCCAGGAGTGCTGGTCCAGGTCGAACTCGAAGTCGATGCGCGCGCGTTGTTCCTCGGTGAGGTCGGCCCGCTTCGCCACGACGTAGCGGACGTCGGCGTCGGAGTCCTCGGCGAGGAGGGCGACGAGGTCGGGGTCCAGACGCGGGTTGCGGGCCAGCGAGCGGCGCTCGTCCGACTCGCCGTGCCGTGCCAGGTGTTCGGCGAGAGCGCGCTCCAGGCGGCAGGTCTCCAGCGCCTGGCGCCGGATGTCCTGGACGCCCTGGACCTCGGGGGTCTCGAACACCGCCCGGGGCATGGGGTGTTGGCGATGGTGCAGCAGCAGGGACCGGATACGCACGGTGCCGTGCGGATCGACCAGGAGCGCCTCCCGTGCGGCGGCGTCGAGATGGGACCAGGCCGACAGGCAGGCCACGGCCCGCACACCGCCGTCGGGATCGGCGGCCAACGCGACCGACACATCGGCGGGCAGGCCTCTGAGGCGGGCGGCCTCGGAACGCACACGCGGGGACGGATCGACGGCGAGCCTGCGGCAGGTGTCCTCGTCGAGCTCGGCCCAGCGCTCGGCGGCGATCATGGTGAGCAGCCACCGTTGGCGCTCGCTCTCCTCGCCGAGAATCACTCGGGCCCACTGCTCGGGGGTGATGTCCGGCTGGTTCTCGGCCGCCCGCATCCGCGTCTTCCAGTCCGGATGGGACAGGGCGGCGTCCCGGGCTTCCGTCGGCAGTGTGCTGTACATCGCATACGGTGACCTGTCCACCAGCTGGGGCCGTAGCTCCTTCGGGGTGGCCGCGTTGAGCGAGAGCCCGCTCGCCCAGGCGTCGAGCACCCTCTCCGAGGGCCTCGGCCCCTGGAACAGCGACTCCCAGGCGGCTGCCCGGTCCTCCGCCGTCTCCCGGCCCGCGGCCTGCGCGGCCTCCTCCTGCCGCTCCCTGATCCGGTCCACGGCGACGAGCCAGACCGCGTACTCCTCGGTCGTGACACCCAGCAGGGTGTCCCCGTCCAGCGACAGCGTCAGGAACTCCGGCTGCCCGGGCAGCTCAGCGAGCACCCCGGCGAGATCCCACTCAGCGGCGAGCCTGACCCGTGTCCACCGCCGGGGCGAGCACCCCGCGTCGACGAGGAACACCCCGTCCCCACCGAGGATCCCCGCCTCGGACGCCAGCCGGAACCACTGAGCGTTGACCTCGGCGACCGGATCGCCCCGCTCCGACCCCACCGCCACGGCCGGTTCCGTCTCCCACCCGACGACATGCCGCCACGCGAACGCGGGCGGCATGTCGTCGGGTGGGAGACGGAACCGGCCGTGGCGGTGGGGTCGGAGCTGTCTACTATACACTTCTCCGAGCCCACGAGAGTC
>NZ_JABERD010000093.1 GCF_013044505.1 Streptomyces sp. S3(2020)
GCACGGCGCGGGTGGCCGGGGCCGCGGGCGTCGCGCGGGGGTGCCCCGGGGGGTTCGGTGCTCCGCTTGGCGCGGCCCGGGGGCGGGGCTGGACCCCGGGGCCGAGGGGCGGGGGCGGGGCGCCGGGCCGTGCCCGGCGTCCCGGCGCGGCGGGGTGCGGCGCGGGCGCCCGGCAGGAGGGGGGGGCGGGGGGCCGGCGGGCGGGGCGCGCTGGTTCTGCCGGGCGGAGGCGCTGGAGCTCGCCGAGCGGGACGGACGGGTCCGGGCCGGCGTCAACACCCTGTGCATGGAGTACGGGGTGCGGGACCGGGCCCTGGTGGAGTGCAGCGGCGGATCGTATCCGCAGGTGGTGCTGCTGGAGCGGCGCGCGGGTGCCGGCTACCGGGTCGTGTCCCGGCAGGAGCCGCCGGACGGGGCGGGGTACGCGCAGTGGACGGAGAGCCACTTCGGTCTGTTCGCCGAGCGCGGGGCCCAGGACCCGATGTCGTCCGCGGGCTTGGAGGCAGCGGCCCGCACCCACTTCGGCCTCTCGAAGGACGCCCCGATCAGCCCTTGCTGAAGCCGCCCTCCGGCACCGCGTCCGACGGACGGCCAGGCTATGGCGAGATCACCGTCAGGTGATCGACGTGATTGCCTTCAAGTACCGCGACCGGCTGCCCGGGGATGGATCTGCCCGCAGAGTCAGGTCGTCGATCAATCTGTTCAGGCGGTCCAGGCCCAGCGAGATCTCCTCGGGTGAGAGCACGCTGAAAGACAAGCGGATCTGCTGTAGGCCCCCGGATCCCGCGTAAAAGTGGTGCATCGGGGTCCACAGGACGCCGAACTTCGAGGCTGAATATTCGAGTACTTCGTCGTCCGCACGGAACGGCAGCGACAGGACGACGAACATCCCGCCCCGCGGGGCGTTCCAGGAGACCGCGCCATGATGAGGCTGTGCCGACCCGAAGCGACTCTCCAGGCCCTCCAAGACGGCTCGGAGGTTGCGCCGGTAGACATCGACCTCGCGCACGGTGGCACGCTCAAGGCTGCATTGGTTCTCGACGAGGTATCCGCCGATGACGGCCTGAGCCACAGTCGAAGTGTTGAGCGTGACCATGCTCTTCAATTTCGCCAGCTGATCGGCGAGCAGGCTCTCGCGCCGGTCGTCATCGACGACCAGCTGATCTGCGATCACATAGCCGACACGGGCCCCTGCGAACACGGTCTTTGCGAACGAGCCCAGATAGATGACCCTGCTGTCTGTATCCATGGATTTCAATGTGGGTGGTTTAGTACCACCGAGCTGGAATAACGAGTAAGGGTTGTCCTCCAACACCAGCAGGTCCTCGCGCGCAGCCAGCTCCAGGAGCGCAGCCCTGTCGGCAACTGTCATGCTCACGCCGCTGGGATTCGCGAAGTCAGGGACGACGTAGCAGGCTCGCGGCCGCAGTCCCTCGGCTCGGGCGGCGTGAATTTGCCGCTGCAGGTCCGCCAGGTCAATGCCGCTCGCGCCCTCGTTGACCGCACGCACCGGCATGCCGACAACCCGGGCCGCGCCGATGAATCCGACATACGACGGCGTCGCGGCGAGGACCACGTCGCGGGTATCGCGGTGGAGCGCGCGCAGGACCAGGACCATGGCCTCCTGACAGCCTGTGGTCACGACAACGGACTCGGGATCCACGGTCAGGCCTTCGTCCAGCTGCAGGTGGCTGGCGATCAAGTCGTGAATGAGGCCCTTCGTCCGGCCGTACTGGAAGAAGGTCCGGCGCACCTGTGCCGGTGTCAGCGTGCGCTTCCCTGCGAGGTGCTTCTCGAATGCCGACAGATACCGCGGCAGGTCATCGAGATCATAGAAACCCTCATAGGGGCGACCTGCTGCGAACGAAACCGCGTCGGGGAAGCGGCCCGCGATCTCGTTCAGCAACGTCATCGAGGTCAGCGCCGGGTCATCGACGGACTCGTGCAGATCAGACATTGATATGCGCACCCGCGACTCAGCGGCCGTGCCCAGGGGCTGCTTCGGGTCCGCCGAACCGTCGCCAGAAACGTCCAGGACAGCAAATGGTGCTTCTTTGTACATCTTCCTTCACCATCTCACTTGATTCCGAATCGAACGTGTCCGAACCTGTGCCGGCCAAAGGGATCAACGGCGGGTCACCTCGAGGGGCTGAGCGAGCCCCAGGTGCGAGAGGGGGTGGAGTGCGCACAGTTCGGCGACCTCTGCCCTGACGCGGGCCCGAATGGCGTCGTCCAGGTGCCACTCGCAGGTGCCGGTTGCCTGTACGGACGACAAGACGCGGTCGACGAGGGCTGCGCACCGGCGGATGGCGTCGCCCTCCATGCTCCGGGCGGCCAGGATGTTGGTGCCCAGCCGTAGACCGCTGGTGACTCCGGGTCCGTGCGGGTCGTCGGGGATCTTGTTCTTGTTCACGATGATTCCGCAGGACTCGAGCGCCTGCTCGGCGATGACGCCGGTCAAGCCCCTGCGGCTGACATCGATGAGCACCATGTGGTTGTCCGTGCCGCCGGTGAGGACGTGGTAGCCCGCGGCAGACAGCGCCGCGGCCAGGGTGGCGGCTCCGTTGAGGACGCGCCCGGCCAGCTCCCTGAACCCGGGCTCAGCCGCCAGCGCCAGAGCCCGGCCCTTGGCTGCGATCGCCTGGAGCTGCGGGGTGCCCTGGAGAAAGGGGAAGACCGCGCTCTGGAAGGTTTCGGCGAAGGTCTTGCGAGAGCCGGGTACCGGCATGTCGGCGTCCTTGCCCATCAGGATGAGGCCGCCACGAGGTCCGTAGAGCTGCTTGTACGTGCTGGTCGTGGTCACATGGGCGATGTCGATGGGGCTCGGGTGCAGTCCGGCTGCCACCAGGCCGGAGATATGGGAGATGTCGGCGAGCAGGACAGCTCCCACCTCGTCCGCCACCGCACGGAAGCGGGCGAAGTCGATCGTGCGGGGATACGCGCTCGCCCCGCAGACGATCAGCTTCGGCCGGTGCTCCTTGGCGAGACGCTCGACCTCAGCGAAATCGATCAGCCCCGACGCGTCGGTGCCGTACCCCACCGAGGTGAAGTAGCGCCCGGAGACCGAGGCGCGGGAACCGTGGGTGAGGTGGCCGCCCGCGCTCAGTTCCATCCCGAGCAGCACATCGCCGGGACCGAGGAGGCTGAAGAGGACGGCCTGGTTGGCCGTACTGCCCGAGTGCGGCTGGACGTTGGCGTACTGGGCACCGAAGGCGGTCTTGGCCCGTCGCACCGTCAGCCGCTCCACCTCGTCCACCACCTCGCAGCCCGCGTGGAACCGGGCGCCGGGATATCCCTCGGTCGTGACATTGCCGAGAACCGTGCCCTCGCAGGCGGCCACGGAAGGGGGCGCGACACTGGAGGCTGCGATCATGGCGAGCGTCTCGGACTGGCGCCGGTGCTCACGATCCAGCAGGGCGTACAACTCGGGGTCCTGGTCGTGCAATTGACGCACACCGAGCTGCGCGTAGGAGGCCAGAGGGCTGGAAGGCATGATGGTCATCGGCTTTCTACGCGTTCTGGAGGCCGGTGAGGGCCGGTTCTTCGGGGCCTTCGGCCATCAGATGCAGCGCGGACAGCACATACCGCAGCAGCTTTTCGGCCGTCCCCACGCCGTACTTGGCCTCGTCGACCGTGATCTCCAGGAGGTGGCCGACGCCCCGCGGGTCGTTGATCACCTCGACGCGGACAGGGAAGCTGGAGGTGTCGCGCAGGTCCTCGTCGGCGGTGATCAGCCCGGTGTCCAGGAGCCGGTCGCGGGCGTGGAAGTGCACGTAGTTGAAGACGGTGGTGAAGGGCGTACCGCCGAGCAGGGAGCGCACTTCGGCGTCGGGGAACCGGCGGTGGGCCAGCAGCGCGCTCTCCGTCTCGAAGGCGCGCCGGGCCGCGGTGTGCCAGGACACTCCGGTCACGTCCAGGCGGAAGGGCAGGGTGTTCAGGAACAGCCCGAGCGTCAGCTCGCTGCCCACCCGCTCCGTCCGGCCGCTCACGGTCAGCCCGATCGTGACCGAGGAGCTCTCGGCCAGGGCCGCCTGCGCCGTGCAATTCGCCGCCAGCAGCAGGCTCTTGACCGGAATACCCCAGTCGGCGCTGAGCCGGTGGATCCGCTCGATGTCCGCTGCCGGTATCTGGGCGCTGATCTTCTTCAACGGGTCGCCCGAGCCGTCGCCCCGCTCCGGCAGTACCGCCCCCGTGTCGGTGCCCAGGCTCTCGAAGTAGCGCTGTGATTCCTCGTCGCGCAGGGCCGCGCGTTCCAGGCGTACGTACTCCTCCGCAGGTGCGGGCTCGGCGAGTCCGAGTGTCTCGCCGCGCAGCAGGGCCGCGTACATGCGGATCAGCTCGCTGCTGAGGACCGACTCGCTCCAGCCGTCGAGCGCGGCGTGGTGGAAGGCGTAGGAGAGCTGGAAACGCGAGTCGCCGGTGACCGCGGCGTGCACGCGCCAGAGGGGGGTTTGCTCGGGGTCGAAGGGCGCCAGTAGATCCCGCATGGTCTTCTCGTACTGCTCGGCTTCGGTGGCCTCGTCCAGACCGGACCGGTCCACTGTCTCCAGCGGTACGGCGACGTCCCGCTCGACCACCTGCATGGCCTCACTGAAGGTCGTGAGGTCGAAGCGGGAGCGCAGTACCGGGTGGCGGCGGGCGATGCGGTCGAGTGCCTGCCGCAGTACGGACGTGTCGAGGGGGAGGGTGACCGTACGGGACACGGCGTCGATGTAGAGATTGCCGCCGCTGAGCAAGTTCTCGTAGATCAGGCCGAGTTGGAGACGGGTCGCGGGATGGACCGCCTCGGCGTCCGCGGGGATCAGGGCCCGGTCCGCCGGAGAGAGCAGGTCGTCGCCGCAGTCCTCCTCCTCGGGATCGGCCGGCCCGGCGGAGGAGGCACAAGTGCCCCGCGGGGTGGGGTTCTTGAACAGGTCCAGGAGGCTCAGGCGCAGGCCCTGTTCCTTGGCCGCGCCGATGACCTGTACCGCGAGGAGCGAGTCCCCGCCCAGGGAGAAGAAGTCGTCGTCGGGGCCGACATGGGGGGCGCCGAGGACCTCTTCCCAGATGCGGGCCAGTGTGTTCTCGTCGGTCGGCCGCCCCTGCTGGGCCGGCCCCTCGGTGATGGTCTCGCTCATGTGTCTGCTGACCTTTCGTGGTGTCGTGGCATCCGGGCCGGCGTCACAGCCGGCCGAGTTCGGCCGCGGTGACCGTCCGGAGGCCGGGCCGGCCGGGGAAGGCAAAGGTGAACCGCAGCCGCGACTCCACTTCCTCGAAAACCGCGGCGAGTTCCTTCAGGCCGGTGGTCTCACCGATGACGACATCGAGGTCCTGGGTCTGCACGCCGCCCGCCAGCTGGGCGCCCCGTCTGGCGTACGGGCGGTGCAAGGTCACCTCGGGCAGCGCGCGGATCTCGTCGCTGCCCGTCACCTCGACCAGTTCGCACGCGTCGCGGGGCGCGGGGTGCGTGATCTGGTAGACGACCCGGTCGGCCGGGAGCGCGGGCACGGTGACGCGTTCGCCGAGGGCGATCCGGCCGGCCAACTCGATCAGGTTCCTGCCGATGGCCCGGCCGGCGAGCTCGTTGATACCGCCGCCCAGCCGCCCGTTGACCTCGATGAACCGGGGCCCGTCGGGGGTGAGTTTGGCCTCGGTGTGCGTCAGACCGGTGGTGATGCCCAGCGCCGCCACGGCACGCCGGGCCAGGGTGAAGACCTGCTCGGTCTCCTCGGGATCCAGCGGCGAGGGCCAGAACCTTCCGGTCTCGCGAAAGGGCGGCACCATGGGGAACTTGCCGGTGACGGCGATATCGGCGATTTCGCCGTCCTGCACGAGCTGTTCGATCGAGACGTAGTCCCCGAACGGCGCGCAGTCCCGCCCCACCAGGTACTCCTCCAGCACCAGGGCCCCGTCCGGGTCGTACCCGGGGGTGCCGGTTGACAGCAGGCGCTCGACGGTGCGCAGCCCCGCCGCCTCGTCGTCGATGAGGAAGGTGTTGCGGCTGGCGCCTCCGAAGGCGGGTTTGAGCACCGCGGGCAGCCGTACGTGGGCGACGGCGTCCGCCCAGTCGGCGACGGAGTCCACGCGATGGAAACGTACGGAGTCGACCCCGGCCGCGCGCAGCGCGCTGCGCTGCTTCCACTTGTCCGTCAGCATCGAGGTGGTGGCCGGGCTGTGCTGGGTCAGTCCCAGCCGGTCCGCCAGTTCACCGGTGAGCCGCAGGGCCTTCTCACTGAAGGTCACGATGCCGCCCGGGTCGTGGCCCTGTAACTCCTGCACCGCCTGGTCGAGCGAGTCGATCCATACGAGGGGGGCGAACTGCTCCAGCAGCGGCGCCATGTGCCGTGTGTGGTCGTTGCGCTCGGCGGCGAAGACCCAGGTCGCCCAGTCGCCCAGGCCCACCGCGATGTCGCCGGGTTGGGCGGCACCGAAGTCGTACACCACGATCAGTGGTTTCACCGGGACACCTCTCGTGCGTGGTTGCCGTCCAGGGCGCCGTGGATCAACCCGGTCAGGGTCGGCAGGTCGTCCCGGTAGTAGAAGTGGCCGCCGGGCAGGGTGCGGGTGGTGAGAGCAGCCGTGGTCCACTCGCCCCAGGCGTCCAGGTGATTGCCGGTCACCCAGATGTCGTCGACGCCGCCGACGGCCAGCACCGGGCAGCGGACCGGACGGTTCTCGGGGATGTGCCGGGCGAGCATCAGGTAGTCGGCCCGCAGGACCGGCACGATCAGATCCAGCAAGTCGGGGTCCTCGATCAGCCGGGGGTCGTAGTCGCCGTACCGGGTGATCTCCTTGATCCACTCTTCGTCCGTCATGACGAGGACCTGGTCGGCGTCCAGGCGTGCCGCGGACGGTGGCCGTGCCGCGGAGGCGACCAGCAGTTCGACCGGGCGTCCGGCGTCCGCCAGACGCAGGGCCAGGGTGTGACCGAGGACCCCGCCGAGGCTGTGGCCGACCAGGACCACGGGGCCGGTGGAGTGTTCCAGGACCGCATCCGCGGCCTCGTCGGCGAGGGCGGTGATGCTCGTCGCCTGTGGCTCCGCGGCGCGTGGTCCGCGCCCGGGGTACTGGAGCACCAGAGCGGCCTCGTCCTCGCGCAGCAGGAGCCGGGGCCAGTTGCCCATGGCGTACGCGCTGCCGCCGGCGAAGGGGGCCAGGACGTAGACGCGGGTCTCCTCGAAAGAGCCGTAGCGCCACAGCGCGGGAGTGGGTTCGGTGCGCTTCACGAGGCGCCGTCGACCACGGACTTTGGGCGGATGTCGGTCCACACCCGCGCGATGTGGGCCAGGCACTCATCCCTGGACCCGGCGAATCCGGTGGCCTCCCAGCCGTTCGGCAGGGCCTTGGCCTCGGGCCAGACCGAGTACTGGGCTTCGGCGTTCACCACGACGGCGTGGGTCATCGGGCCATCTCCTTCGAGTCGGACGATTTCGAGTCGGACGATTCGGATACGGGAACCGTGGTGCGCAGCGCCGTGGCATAGGCGTCCACCAGCGCGTGCATCCGGGGCGCGGTGAAGACCTCACCGCTGAAGCGCCACAGGATCGTCAGCCGGCCGTCGACGATGCTGGGGTAGATCTCGATCGGGAACGGGCGGGGCATGTCCGCGGGCCGGTCGTCGCCCGAGATGTCGATCCGGACATCGCCGAGTGGGCCCGGGGCGCCGCCCGTACCGGCGCCCGCCGCCCCGTCCGCGTGCAGATAGGCGGGCTCGCCCCAGTAGTTGAAGAGCACCTGGGGGACCGGGACGGCGGCGAGCCGGGCGCGCGTCCCGGGGTCGGGGTGGAGGTGGCGCAGCAGGTCGTGATCGAGGCCACGGCCCGGTATGTCCCTGATCAGGCCGGCCACGGCTTGCGCCTGTCCGGCGTCGGCGGGGTCGGCGAGCATCGGCAGGGCGAAGGGATAGGCGGTGTTGAAGAAGCCGACCGTGCGGCTGAGATCGACGTCGTCGAACAGATCCTCCCGGCCGTGTCCGCCGAGCTGGACCTGCAGGGTGCCTCCGTCGACACCGAGCCAGTTCTTGAACCCGGTGCCGAGGGCGGCCAACAGGCCTTCGTACACGGTCAGTCCGGCGCCGGTCGACGCGTCGGTGAACCGACGGGTCCAATCCCGGTCGAAGACGAACGTGATCTCCTGGGTGTTTCCCTCGACGCCCTGCGGCTCGGTGTCCGCCACCGGCACACACGCGTCCCAGTCGCGGGTCAGCCAGTAGTCCGCGTTCAGTCGCTCCGGCCGTTCGCGTACGAGTTCAGCGAGGCGGCGGGCCCATTCGGTGTAGGAGGTGCCAACCGGATCCAGCGACCCGGCGTCGCCGTCGCGCAGGATCGCCGAGAGCTCCTCGGTGATCACGTTCCAGGAGTAGAGGTCCACCACCGTGTGGTGGACGATCATGACCAGCCGGTCCTCCAGACCGTCCGCGAGCCGGAACAGCCCGGCGCGGCAGACCGGTCCGGTACGCAGATCGAGGGCCGCGTGGAGTGCGGTCGCCGAGTCGTGGATCCGGCCCTCCACCTCGCTCGCCGCCACCTCCCGCAGGTCGAACTCGGTGACGGGCGGGGCCTCTTCGCCGATCATCTGGGTCGAATCGGCGCCCGCCACGTTGATCCGGGCTCGCAGCATGGGGTGCCGCTCGGCCAGCAGACGCACGGCTCGTGCGGCCTGCTCGGTGGTCACCGAACCGCGCACGGCGTAGAGCACACCGTGGTTCCAGTAGTCCGGGCGCGGCACCTCGCGTGCGAAGAAGGCCAGTTGGGCCGGGGTGAGCGGGGCGGACCCGCGGTCGGCCTCCGATGAAGGGGATACGGCGGCGGGCCGGCCGGCCTCGGCCGTGCGCCATCGGGCGACCCTCGCCAGCGCCTCGACGGTGCGGTGCTCCAGCAGGTGCCGGGGACGCAACTCGACGCCGCGGCGGCCGGCCGCCTGGGTGATTCGGATACCGGTGATGGAATCGCCGCCGAGCGAGAAGAAGTCGTCCGTGACGCCGACGCGTTCGAGCCGCAGACAGCTCGCCCACAGCTCGCACAGCACGGCTTCGAGAGGGGTGCGCGGCGCGGTGTACGCGATGGTGTCCACGCTGCGTTCGGCGGCGAGTGCGCGCAGCGCCTTGCGGTCCACCTTGCCGTTTCGGTTGCGCGGCAGTTCGCCGAGCAGCAGCACCTCGTTGGGGACCATGTAGGCGGGCAGCCGGCCGGCGACGGATTCCTTGACCGCGGCGACAGTCGGAGCGCCGCCGGGCTGCGTGGTGACGAAGGCGACGAGCCTTTCCAAGCCGTCGTCCTTGAGCAGTTCGACGACACCGCGCGCCACCTCGGGATGGCTCTCGACGGCGTGCTCGATCTCGCCGAGTTCCACCCGGCGGCCCCGAAGCTTGATCTGGTTGTCGGCCCGGCCGAGCAGTTCGACACTGCCGTCCGCCCGCCACCGGCCGAGGTCACCGGTCCGGTACATGCGCCGGCCGGGCTCGGGGGCGAACGGGTCGGGCACAAACGCCGCGGCGGTCAGTGCGGGCTGCCCGATGTAGCCGCGGCCCACGCTCTCGCCGCCGATGTGGACCTGCCCGACGACACCCGGTGGCAAGGGCTGAAGATCAGTGTCCAGAACATGGACGCGGACGTTGGGCAGCACCTTTCCGATGGAGGTGTACATCCCCTCGTGGGCGGTGACCGGCCCACCCGTACTGTCGTCGGCCACCTCCGCGGGGCCGTAGGCGTTGAGCAGTTCCACCCCGGACATGACGGTGTGCCAGCGCCGGGCCAGTTCGCCGCTGAGCGGCTCACCCGTGGCGATCATGCGCGGCAGGGTCGCGCGAACGGCCGCCGCGGAGCCGGGCTCGTCCTCGAAGTGACTGAGGAGGACGGCGATGAAGGTGGGGACCAGAGCGAGGCAGCCGAAGCGGTGGCCGACCGCCATCGAGGCGAGCGCCGCGGGGTCGCGCACCACGTCATCGGGGACCACACAGATCGTCGAGCCCGCGGTGAGGCCCGCGAACATCTGCCAGATGGACAGGTCGAAGGTGAGAGGCGCGGTCTGCGGGACCTCCACGCCGGGGCGCAGGCCGTAGTCCGGTACCCGGGTCGCGAGCAGGTTGAGGAACGAGTGGTGCTCCACACCGGCGCCTTTGGGCGTGCCCGTCGAGCCCGAGGTGAAGATGACGTAGGCGAGATCGGCGGGCGCGGCCGGGGGACCGAGCAGCTTGCGGATCGTCTCGGGGGCGTACGTCCCGGCGGCCGACTCGGCCTCCTCGCGCAGGTTCTCGGGGCTCAGCCGGGTCGCGTCCGGATTCTGCGGCACCTCCACCTCGTCCCCCGTCACTACGACGCGGGCGCCGCTCAGCAGCCGGTCGCGGCGTTCGGCGGGCATCTCGGGGTCCACCGGTACATACGCGCCGCCGGCGAACAGGACCCCGACGGCCATGACGAGGAACCAGGCGCTGCGCGGTGCGACCAGTGCCACCTGGCTCTCGCGGGTGACTCCCGCGCTCCTCAGCCGTAGCGCGACGGCCGTGGCGTCCGAGCACAGCCGGCGGTAGGTGAACGACTCGTCGCCGTCGTGGACGGCGATCTCGTCCGGACGTGACTCGGCCTGGGCGAGCAGCAGTTCGCGGTATGGTGTGCCGCTCTTCAGTTCCGCCGTCTCGTTGAAGGCGACCAGTACCCGGTGGCGGGTGGCGTCGTCGAGACCGCTGATGTCCGCGAGGCGGCGATCCGGGTCGGCCAGGCCCTGCTCCAGCACCGTGGCCACACCGGACGCCAGCGCCCGGAGCCGTGCGGTGGGCAGCAGCGAGGAGGTCACCGTGATCTCCTCGGCGTCGATGCCGAGGGACACGGTCTCGTCGCCGTCCTGCTGGGCAGAGGTCCCTGGGCGAACTCCGATGCTGAGCGCCAGGTCCCCTTCCCGCAGGTCCTTGAGGGTGACCTCGTCGACGGCGCCGTGGGGGAGGGTCTCGGCGACCGCGGACCGGACGCTGCCCAGCCACTCGCGGAAGGTCGCCCCGGGCTTCGGCCGAAGGTGTACGGGATGGCCGTGGCCCAGGGGAGCACCGGCCAGCAGGGTGACCGCGCCGTCGGCGCCGAACCGGCGCAGCACGAGGGCGGCGGCAGCCGCGGCGGCGGTCCAGTACAGCAGGGGTTCGCCGCCGGTGATCCGGGTCAGGTGGGCGCGGGTGGCGGGTGCGAGGGCCGCCCGGGCGGTTCCTGGACCGCCGGGGAGGGGGTCGTGCGAGCTGCCCAGGGCTTCCGCCGTGGCGAGCGCTCCCTCGCGTAGCCCGTCCCGGCGCTGCAGCCAGAACTCGCGAGAGGCGAGGCTGGTCGAATCGGTGGTGGTGTCCACGTGCGGGTTTCTCCTCTTCGCGGGCCTGCGGGTGCTCAGAACGTGAAGTCCGGCATCGCCGGCGAGTCGACGCCTGCGGGCGGCGAGTCGAACAGGTCGAACAGGGTGGCGCCGGGGCCGAGGTCGGCCAGTCGCAGCAGGAGCGTGCGGTACTCCTCCAGCCAGGAGGCGGCCGTGTCCTGACGGAACAGGTCCGTGGCGTACTTCAGCCGCGCCCACAAGGCGTCGCCGTACTCCAGGACCGAGACGCTGAGCGCGAACGTGGGTGCTGCGGAGTCGACGTCGAGCAACTCGACACCGGGACCGCCGGGGCCGAGACCGGTGATCGGCGCGACCTCGTTCTGGAAGCCGAAGTTGGTCGTGGCCGCGGGTTCGGCCGTGTGCGGCCGGGCGATGCGGATGATCCGGTCCGCGGGCAGGTCGCCGTGCGACAGCGCCGACAACTGGGCGTCGCGGACGGCCGCGAGCAGCACGGCGAAGGGTTCACCGGGCACCAGGGCGGCCCTGACCACGATGGTGTTGGCGTAGCAGCCGATCACCTCGTCATGGCCCGGAACACGGCCGGGAACCGGCCCGGCGACGGCCAGATCACGGTGGCCCCCGAGCTTCCACAGCAGCGCCATCCACCCGGCGAGCAGCACCATGTTGAGAGTGCCGCGCTCTCGGCGGGCGATCTCCCGCAGCGCGGCCGCCAGTTCGGCCTCGATGATCAGGGGCAGGTCCGCGCCGCGGCTGGGCGGTTCGGAGAAGTCGGCGTCCGGGACGTCGGCGGGCAGTGCCACGGTCGGCACCCCGTCGAGCCGTTCGGTCCAGAACTCGACCAGCCGCCGTCCGCGTGCCCCGTCCAGCATCTCCCGCTGGTCGCGGACGAAGTCCAGATATGTCTTCCGGGGTGCCGGACGAGCGTCGGCCTGGCTCAGGTCGTCCATCAGGACGCGCCAGGACCAGCCGTCGAAGAAGAGATGGTGGAAGGTGAGGACGAGGACGTACTGGTCGCCGTCGGCGAAGCGGGCGCGAACGAGCTGATAACGGGCCGGAGTTGAGGAGTACAGGTCCAATGGCCGGCTGACCAGGTCCTTGAGCCGGGCGAGCAGGGGCGCGCGGCCCTCGGCCACGGTGTGCGGCCGGAGGTCGACGTCGAGGTTCTCCAGGGTGATCCGGGCCTCTTCGGGCGGGGCGACCACCTGGACGGGGCCGTCCTGGCCGTCGCGCAGGCCGACCCGGAGCATCGGGTGGCGGTGGACGACCGTTTCGAGACGCCGGATGAGCCAGCCGGAGTCCACCGGGCCGTCCAGGAGGAAGGCGCCCGGCACGTTGTACGCGGCGGATTCGGGGGCGAGTTGGACGGCGGCCCAGATCGCGCTCTGCTGTCCGGAGAGGGGCCCTTCGACCGGGCCGGCCGCTTCCTCCGCCTCGGCCGTTGCCACCGCTGGGGTTGGGGCAGGCGCCTGGGACCTCGCGGTTTCGAGCGATGCCGCGAGGTCGCGGAGGGATCCGAAGTCGAAGAGCTCCAGTACGTCGAGTTCGGTGCCCAGGAGCTGGTTCAGCCTGGTGACCAACTGGACGCCGTTGAGGGAGTTCCCGCCCTGCTCGAAGAAGTCGTCGTCAAGGCCGAGCCCGGGCTCTTTGAGTACGTCCCTGGCTGCCTCGAGCACCGCGGCCTCCGGGGTCGGTGCGTCGGTGCCGGCGGTCCGCGCCTCGCCTGTGGGTGCCGCACCTGGCGCCGTCTGCGTCGCGGGCACGGTGAGAACGGTGCTCGGCCAGCAGTACTCCTCGGCGAACGGGGCGAGGGGGAGCTCCACGCGCCGCCGGGGCCGGGACCCCAGAGCCGTACGCCAGTCCAGGGGGAAGCCGTGGCGGTGGCATGCGACGAGCAGGTCGGCGGGCGAAAGAGCGGTGACGGTCGTGAAACGAGGGTCGCGCCACTCATGTCGCAGGGCCGCCAGCGCGCTGCCGGGCGCCAGGTCGAGAAGGACAGTCCTGTCGGCGAACCCGGCGAGCGCCGCCCGCAGTCGGTCCGCGTCGGGTGCCGCGGCCCGCGCCTCGGCATCCGCCTGCTCCAGGGCGGTCGGCAGATCCACCGCGCCGCGCGTGTACCGCGCCGCGACCGCGCCCACACCGTGCGCCAGGACGAGATCCGGAGTGACGCCGAGATCGGCGAGGAGTGCCTGCAGGCCGGCGATCCGGAGCAACTGCCGCTGCACAGGGGTCCAGAGCTCGACGGGGAGATGCCGCCGGGCCGCCTCCAGCACACGGGCGAAGCCGGGATACGAACCGGCCAGTTCCAGCAGGTGCGCGGCCTCCGGCGCCGGATCCGCCTCCGTGGACGAGCCGAGGAGCAGGACGAGGGAGCCGCGAGCGGGGGCCGCACAGCGGACCGCGGGCGTGGCGGACAGGAACGCGTTCAGACCGTCGAGGAGCCCGGCCGTGTCGCGCACTTTCCACGCCTGCCGGTGGAAGAAGAACTCCGGGTGTACGCGGCCCAGGGCCAGGACATCGGCCGCGGCGGCGAGCGGGAAGCTGTCGGGGGCGGCGGTGACGGTGTCCCGCAGCCGCGTGGCGTACTGGCGCAGGCCCTCTTCGTCGCGCGCGGAGATCACGACGACGTACTCGGCCGGTTCCGCCGAACAGCCTGTGCCCCGGAGCGGCTGCGGCTGTGGTTGCCCGGAGGCGCGGTGCTCCTCAAGGATCATGTGGGCGTTGGTGCTGCTGAGCCCGAAGCTGCTCAGCGCGGCGCGCCGAGGGGTGTCGCCGGCATGCCACGGCTCGCACCGGTCGGCGATGCGCAGTGTGCCTCGATCCATGTCGAGCAGGGGGTTGGGAGCGCTGTAGTGGGCGGTGGGGAAGATCTCACCGGCCCGGAACTGGGCGATGACCCGGACCAGACCCGCGAAGCCCGCCATGCTGTCCAGATGGCCGAAGTTGCCCTTCACCGAGGACAGGGGACACGCCGTGACGGGAGAGCGACCGGCCGGGAAGGCGGACAGTGCGTCGGTCAGCCCCTGGACCTCGATCGGATCGCCGATGCGGGTGCCGGTGCCATGGGCCTCGACATAACCGAGGGTGGCCGGGTCCACGGCCGCGTCCCGCAAGGCGGCTGCGACCACCTGGCTCTGGCCCGCGGGGCTGGGCGCCGTCAGTCCGTTGCTGCGCCCGGCGTCCTGGTTGACGGCGCTGCCCCGGATCACCGCGTGCACGGTGTCCCCGTCGCGCAACGCGTCGGCGAGCCGTTTGACCAGGACGAATCCGCCGCCCTCACCGAAGGTCGCGCCGTCCGACTTCTCGTCGAACGGGCGGCAGCGGCCGGTGGCGGAGAGCACCCCCAGACCGTCGGTGCCGTCCGGGCGACGCGGGGGGCGGCCCAGAATGAGTTCGTAGCCGCCGACCAGGGCTGCTTCGCCTTCGCCGCGCGCCAGTTTCCAGCGCGCCTCGTGGAGCGCGACCAGGAACGACGAGCAGGCTGTGTCGACGACCAGTGCGGTGCCGCGCAGATCCAGGTGGTAGGCGATCCGTCCGGCCGCGAAAGCGTGGATGCTGCCGGTGATGGCCGCGCCCTCGCGCCGGTCGGCCTCGGGCAGCAGATCGTGCAGGGTCGGTTCGATCCCGCCGTACCCGGCGGTGTAGACACAGACATCACGGCCGCTCAGTTCTGAAGGTGCGTAACCGGCGTTGCCGATCGCCCGTACCGCGAGTTGGAGCATCTTGCGCTGGCGGGGGTCGATCAACTCCGCCTCGGCGCGGGAGAGACCGAAGTACCGGTGGTCGAAGCTCGTGATGTCCTCGATCCAGCCGCCCTCCTGGTCGTCGTCGGAGCGGGTGGTGCCGGTGGCTTCGGCGCGGGCGGTGGGCATCGGCCCCATGCAGTCGCGCCCGGTGCGCAGGATCTCGGTCAGCGAGTCCCAGTCGTCGCACTGGGGGAAGTCGAAGGCCAGGCCCACCACGGCCACCGCGGTGCTGTCATTCGCCGTGTCCATGACGTCCCTCACAGTTCGACGGTTGCCGCAGACCGGTCGGTGTGCGCGGGATCTGCGCCGTCGAGGGCGGCGGCCAGCGCGGCGACCGTCGGGTACTCGAAGAGCTGTCCGATGGTCAGGCCGGGAGAACGGCGGCGCAGGCCGGCGAAGACCCGCAGGGCCTTGAAGGAGTCCCCGCCGATCTCCATGAACCGCTCGTCGCGGCCGACTTCGGACCGTCCGAGCACCGAGCACCACAGATCGGCCACGAACCGCTCGGTGTCGGTGCGCGGCGCAGGGGCCGTCGGGCCGCTGGGTACGGCACCGTCCTGGGCCAGGGTGTGCAGCGCGGTCAGGTCCGCTTTGCCGTTCGCCGTGACGGGGATGGCCGTGACGACGACGATGCGGCTCGGGACCAGCGCCTGGGCCAGGACGGTGCGCAGCTGCCGGGAGATCTCCTCCGGCGTGAGGGGCGGGGACGTGACCACGTAGGCGACGAGTTCGGTCGGCAAGTCGGGCGCCGGGCTCTCCCCGACGACCAGAGCCTGCTCGATTCCGGCCACGGAGAGCAGCGCCGACTCGATCTCGCCAGGCTCCACGCGGTTGCCGCGGACCTTGAGCTGCCGGTCAGCCCGCCCCAGGTACTCGTAGACGCCGTCGCTGTCGCGGATCATGAGGTCGTCGGTGCGGTAGAAGCGTTCGCCGGCGTCGTCGTGGGTGAACTTTCGCCCGGTGAGGGCCTGGTCGCCGAAGTAGCCGTGGGCGAGGCAGACGCCGCCGATGTGGAGGACACCCGGGGTGCCGTCGGGTACCGGTCGGCCGTCGTCGCCGAGCAACCGCAGGTCGACCCCGTCGATGGCCTTTCCGACCGGGATGCGTGCGCGCCGGATGTCCGGCTCCGTCACACGGTGGAGCATCATCGCGACGGTCGCCTCGGAGGGACCGTACATGTTGACGGCATGCAGGCCCGGGCGGGCTTCGAGGATGGCGGCGGCCAGTCGTGGGGGGAACGCCTCGCCCGCGACGACGACCATCCGGCCGGGTAACAGCGCACCGATGTCATGCTGTGCCGCTAGCGCCTCGAGCAAGGAGGGTGTGTACGTCAGCGCCTCCACCGGGTGCTTCTTGAGCTCCGCCGCAAGGGCCACGGGGTCGAGCGTGGTGTCTCGGTCGTAGATGTCCAGCCGGGCGCCACTGAACAGGGCGCCGAACACGGAGATGAGACCGAGGTCGGCGGCGAAGGTGGTGGCGATGCCGAAGCTGTCCACGGTCGTGATCGGATCCAGGTATCGCCAGAACCCGAAGTGGTAGTTGAGTACGGCCCGGTGCGGGACGTCCACGGCCTTGGGAACGCCCGTGGAGCCGGAGGTGAAGACGAGATACGCCGTGTCCTGCGGATCGGTTTCTTCACAGGGCTCGTACGGTGCGGTCGCCGACGAGGCGTCCAACAGCCGTACGGGTGGAGTCTGTTCGGGCAGTCGCGGCCGGTTGCGCGCATCGGTCAGCACCGCTCGCGCCCCGGTCGCGGTCAGCAGTGCCGCGATGCGGGTCTCGGGGTCCGAGGACTCCAGGTGGACATGGGCCGCGCCGACCGACCACGCGCCCAGGACGGACACCACGGACCACACCGAGCGGTCCACCACGGTGGCCACCACATCCCCGCGCCCGATGCCCGCCTCGCGCAGCCAGCGGGCGAGTCCGCCGGCCGCCGACGCCAGTTCTGTGTAGCTCAGTTCGGTGTCGCCATGACGTACGGCCGCGCGCGCTCCGTTGTGCGCGGCCACATCGCGGAACAGAGCGGCGGTCGATCGGTATGCGGACGAGGACACGGACGAACCCTTGGACGGTGCTGCGTACACGAGCACTCCTTAACTGTCCTTGCTGACCGACGTAATACTGCGCGGGCGCGGCCGGCATCCCCGCCAAGGGGAAACAGTGCAGCCAAAATCGGAATGAAATATCTTTACAAGGGGGCGGTAGAATACCGATGGATTCTCGATGGATTCCCGATGGAGATTGCGGGCGAGAGGCGCTGATGATCGAAATCCCTCGCCACTGTATTCGAAATTAAAGCACGGCCTGTCCTGTTCGCGCCAGACTGTTTGAGGTTCACCGAACAGCCCATGAATTGATCTCGTGGGGCGGACGTCATAGGAATTCCCAAGGCAGCCTCGAGCCGTTTTCGAGGGGGCGCGCTGCCGATGGGTCATCCCAGCCTGAGTGTGTCCTACCGCCCGAGCGAGAGTCGAGAAAAGCCCATTGCCCTGCGCGGAACCGTTGGGCTATTCTTCGAATCCGATCAAGGAGTCGAAATCCTGCCGTTATTTGGCGCGGTACACAGCTGAGGGGGATTGTGCGCGTCGTGTCGGATCTGGGTATCCCCATCATCGAGTCTCAATTCAACGGGCCGCCGCATTCTGCACAGGGCGGTTATGCGTGTGGCCTCTTTGCCGGTCTGATCACGCCCGGCGAGCGTGCTGCCGCAGCCGTGACGCTCCTGTCCCCACCGCCGATGGACACTCCTCTCGAGTTCCACCGAGGAGAGCGCAGGTCCCAGATCCGGCTGGCCGGAGAACTCATTGCCACGGTTACCGAGGTGGCCGGTGAGCCGACGGGAACCGATCCCCTCTCCCCCGCCGAGGCCGAGCAGGCCGCTCGCGGCTTCCGGGGGTTCACCGGGCATCCCTTCCCGACGTGCTTCGTCTGCGGCCATGCGCGCCCGGCCGCCGACGGACTCGCGCTGACCCCCGGTCCGGTGGAAGGGCGGCCGGGGACCGTCGCCTGTCGGTGGACTCCCGCGGACGACCAGGCGGATGCCGACGGCCGTGTCCGTGACGAGATCGTCTGGAGCGTGCTGGACTGTCCCGGCGGGTGGACAGGCGATCCGGTCCACGAGCCCATGGTGCTCAGCAGGATGACCGCGGTGATCACCCGGCCACCGACCCCGGGTCATACCTATGTCGTGGTCGGCACGCTGCGGCGTAAGAACGCCAGAACCTCCTCCGTCGACACCGCCGTCTTCGACGCGTCACAACAGCTTCTCGGCAAGGCGTCAGCGGTCTGGACCGCCGTGCCCGACGGGCTGCCCTCGGCCGGCTGACCGCCGGCACGGATGACCTCACAGAACGGATGGAGAATGTCGACGAGAACCGCATGGGACGGGTCGGTTGGCGCTGTGACCGCAGCATCGGTGCACTCCCTCTTAGCGAGGCAGGCCGCTCTCAACCCGGACGGCGTGGCGCTCAGCGCACACGACGAGGACCTGACCTTCGCCGAACTGGACACCCGCTCCAACCAATTGGCCAACCAGCTGCACGGTCTGGGGATCGGCACCGAGGACAGCGTGGGAATCTGCCTGGACCGCTCGGCAGGACTGATAGTCGCCCTGCTCGCCGTTCTCAAAGCCGGTGGCGGCTACGTCGCGCTGGACCCCAGACAGCCCAGGGAGCGCCACGCCACTCTTCTGGAGGACTCCGGCGCCAAGGTCGTCATCACCACGGCCGACTTCGCCGAGCGGCTCGGCCGGACGGCCGCCACCATCCTTCTCGACGCTTCCCCCGCACCCTTCGCGTCCTTTCCCGCGACACCGCCCACCGTACCTTCGGCGCCGAAGAACACCGCGTACATCGCGTACACCTCGGGGTCGACAGGAAAACCCAAGGGTGTGCGCGTGCCCCATCAGGCGGTTGTACGCCTGGTGATCGACTCCGACTTCCTGCCGATACGGCCCGACGATGTCTTCCTGCACTTCGCACCCGTGGCCTTCGACGCCTCCACCCTTGAGATCTGGGGCGCGCTGCTCAATGGCTGCCGTCTGGTCGTGGCTCCCCCCGGCGAGCTCACCCCCGCCGACCTCACCGCGATCATCGCGAAGAACAAGGTCACCGTCGCCTGGCTGACCGCGGGGCTGTTCCACGCCGTGATCGAGTCCGGCACCCAGGACCTCCGTGAGCTGCGTTACCTGATCGCCGGCGGTGATGTGCTCTCCGCCGCACATATCGACCGCGCGCTGCGTGAGCTGCCGGACACCACCCTGGTCAACGGCTACGGGCCCACGGAGAACACCACGTTCACCACCTGCCACACCTTCGACGGCGCCGTGGCGGACGGTCCGGTCCCCATCGGGCGGCCCATCCACGGCACCAGCGTCCACCTCCTCGACGAGAGCCTCGAACGAGTCATGGACGGTGAGATCGGGGAGCTGTACGCGGCGGGCCTCGGCCTGGCCCACGGATACCTCAACAACCCCGCACTGACCGCGGACCGGTTCGTACCGAACCCGTACTCGGACACGCCGGGCGAGCGGATGTACCGCACCGGCGACCTGGCCCGCCGCCGCCCCGACGGCGCGCTCGAATTCCACGGCAGGGCCGACGACCAGGTCAAGATCCGTGGCTTCCGGATAGAGCCCGGCGAGGTCGAGACCGTCCTGCGCGCCCACCCCGAGATCACCGATGTCGCGGTCGTCGCGCAGGGGGAGCCGGGCGTGGACCGCCACCTGACGGCCTGCTACGTCAGCGAAGAGGCCGTCTCCACCGCCGAGTTGCGCCGGCACCTGGCGCAGAGCCTGCCCGCCTTCATGCTTCCCGCGGTCTTCCTCCGGATCGACGCCCTGCCGCTCAACTCCAACGGCAAGGTGGACCGGGCGCGGCTGGCCGCGACGCCGAAGCCCGAACGCCCCGAGCTGAGTGCCGACTACCGGGCCCCCGACACCGAGGTGGCGGCGTGGCTCGCCGAACTCTGGGCCGATTTCATGGAGTTCTCCCCGGTCGGCATCGACGACGACTTCTTCGAGCTCGGTGGCCACTCCCTGATGGCCGTCCGTATCACCGGTGAGATCAGCGCCGAGTACGACGTGAACGTGCCGCCGGTGGCCTTCTACGAGAACCCGACGATCGACGAACTGTCGGCGTACATCACCGGATTGCTGGCCAAGGGCGAGAGCGACGGCCCCCGGGCCGGGCGACCGGCCTGAACAGGAGACGGCGAAATCGATGAGGATATCCATCCCGAACCCCGGCAGCACCGACATCGACCTGAACACGGTGGACCTGTTCGACCCCGCGCTCTACGCCGGTGGTGACCCCCACGCCATCTGGTCGCTCATGCGCGAGCGGTCCCCCGTGCACCGTCAGACCCTCGCCGACGGCCGCTCATTCTGGTCGGTGACCAAGTACCACGACGTCAATGACGTCCTGCGCGACCACACACGGTTCACCTCACACCGCGGCACCCTGCTGTCCATCCTGGGCGGTACGGACCCGGCCGGCGGCAAGATGATGGCGGCGAGTGATCCGCCCGTGCACACCGCCATGCGCGAGCCGATGAACAAGGTGCTCTCCCACCGCGCCCTCAAGTCCCGCCAGCCGCAGATCCGCAGGGTGGTGCACCGGCTGCTCGCCCCGCTGCTGGACGGCGGCATCTGGGACGTCGCCGCGGTCGGCGCGGGCTTCCCGATGGCGTTCACCGGCACCCTGATGGGGCTGCCCGAGGCCGACTGGCCCCGGCTCACCCGTCTGACGACGATGGCCGTCGCCCCCGACGACCCCGAGTACCGTCAGTCAGAAGGCGAGGGCACCCTTTCCGCCGCACACCACGAACTCTTCGCGTACTTCTCCGGCCAGGTCAAGCGGCGTGTCAGGCACGGATTCGCCGACGACGATCTGATCGGCTTCCTGACGGAGCTGAAGGTCGACGGCAGAAAGCTGCGGCATGACGAGATCGTCTACAACTGCTACAGCCTTCTCCTGGGCGCCAACGTCACCACACCGCACGCGATCGCGGGCACCGTGCTGGCGCTGATCGAGAACCCGCAGGAGTATCGGCGGCTGCTGGCCGATCCGTCCCTGATCTCCGGCGCCGTCGAGGAGGGGCTGCGCTGGGCCTCCCCCGCCAACCACTTCATGCGCTACGTCACCCAGGACATCACCCTGCGCGACCAGGAGCTGAAGGCCGGAGACGCGGTCGTGGCCTGGCTGGGCTCGGCCAACCGCGACGAAGAGGTCTTCGCCGACCCGTTCCGCTTCGATGTGAGCCGTTCCCCCAACCGCCATGTGGCCTTCGGGTTCGGGCCCCACTACTGCATCGGTGCCCCCTTGGCCCGGATAGCGCTGCGGCTGCTGTTCGAAGAGATCGTCGCCACCGTCGACACCTTCACCCCCGCCGGTCCCGTCGAGCACCTGACCTCCAACTTCGTGGCGGGCTTCAAGAGCATGCCACTCACCGCGCGGCTGCACGAAGCCGCCGCCCAGGTTCTCGACGAAGCCGTCACCGTGTACGGCCCCGTACCGGCCTGAGGCCGCCACGGTCTTCGACTCACTCACCGAGAAAGTGGGGTGGCCCATGCCCTCGACCCGTCGCCCGAACAAGATGCTGCTGCGGCCCCCGAAGCAGGACAGCACGGCGAGGCTCTTCTGCTTCCCGTACTCCGGCCTCGGCGCATCGATGTACAACAAGTGGCCCGACCGCGTCGGCGACATCGAGATCTGCCGCATTCAGCCACCGGGCCGCGAGAACCGCATCCGCGAGCCCCACTACGGCACCTACGAAGAGCTCGCCGAGCAGACGGTCGAGGCGCTGCTGCCGCACTTCGACCGGCCCTTCGCCTTCTTCGGCCACTGCGGCGGTGCTCTGCCCGGCTTCGCCACCGCGCTGCACCTTGCGAACTCCGGACTGCCCACCCCCCGTACGCTGTTCGTCTCCTCCCAAGTCGCCCCGCATATAGGCCCCTTCGGGCGTTTTCTGGAGATGACCAATACCGAACTGGCTGTGGAGCTGGCCGAACTGACCAGGTCAATGGGCGGCACTCCCACCCCGGACATGATCCAGATGAGCCTACGGGTCCTGCGCGCCGATGTGACCGCCAACCAGAAGTACCACCTGGCGGCACCGGTGCCGCTGCCCTGCGAGATCCGGGTGATCGGCTGGCGCGAGGACCAGGAGATCCGCCCCGATCAGATGAAGGAATGGAGCGCGTACACGGACGCCGGAAAATACACCGACACCCTCCTGGAGGGCGGCCACCACGCCTTCCTCGATGCTCCGGCCGAGTTGCTCGCCGAACTGACGCGGACGCTGCGGACCACGGAGTCACAGCGCTGACCCGCCACCACCCTCGAATGCCCCCCACGCCCCTATGAATGGCGGACTCTGACCCCATGCGAGCCCCTGCTGCCCCGTCAACCCCCATCGCGGGTTTCCGGCGATTGCTGGCCGGCCGGACGCTGTCCGTGCTGGCCACCTGTCTGGTACCCACCGCCTTGACCCTGGCGGTCATCCATGCCACCGGCTCGGCCACCGACCTCGGTCTGGTGCTGGCCTGTGAACTGATCCCGCAGCTGGTGTTGTTGCCGGTAGGCGGGGTGCTCGCCGACCGGCTCCCGCCTCAACGCGTGGCATTCGCCGCCGACTTGGTACGTGGCCTTATCCAACTGATCATTGGTGTGGAGCTGTTGCTCGGCACCGTCAACATCTTCCATCTCTCCGTCCTGTCCGCGATCACCGGCGCCGCCGTCGCCATCGGCACGCCCACGGTGTCGCCGCTGGTGACCGCGGTGGTGCCCCCGGAGGCCCGGCTCCGCGCCAACAGCCACCTCGGTACGGCACGCGGCATCGCCCTTGTCGCCGGGCCCGGCATCGTCGGTGTCATGGTGATCACCATCGGCGTCGGCTGGTCGTTCGTGCTCACCGCGGCGCTGTTCATCATGGCCGCCGCCACACTGGGCGGTCTGAAGGTGACGCGACACGAGCGTCCGGCGGGCAACAGCACTTTCATGAAGGACCTGGCCGAGGGGTGGCAGGTGGTCCGCTCGCACCGCTGGTTCTGGACCAACCTGATCGGCCACGGCATCTCCAACCTGACCGCGGGCGTCCTGATGACGCTCGGGCCGCTCATCGCGCTCCGCGAACTGGGCGGTGACGTCTCCTGGGTGATCACCTACCAGTGCGGCATGGTCGGCCTGCTGCTCGGTGCCTATCTGGCCCCGCGGCTTCCCATCCCGCGCCCGCTCGTCGCGACCTCGCTCGGCGGTGCCGTCTTCGCCCTGCCGCTGCTGACGTTCGCGGTGCCCGCGCCGACGGCGGTGAACGCGGCCGCGTACTTCGTGGCGATGCTCGGGCTGGGCGTGCTCAACACCGTGTGGCAGACCGTGATGCAGCAGCGGTTCGAGCCGCACACCCTGGCCCGGGCCGACTCCTACGACGCGCTGCTCTCCTTCGCCGCGCGTCCGCTCGGCCTCGCCCTGGCAGCCCCGGTCGCCGCCACGACCGGCAACGCCGCAGTGCTGGTCTTCGCCGCCGTCCTCGTGGGAGGCAGCAGCCTCGGGCTGCTGACGCTGCGTGAGGTACGCACCATGGGCTTTGTCACCGGGGAGGTGCCCCCGCAGAAGCCGGCACCGGAAGCGGCGGCCGAGCACCGTAAATAGTGGGCTGGCGCGGCCCTTCAGGGCTGGGCTAGGCTCGGCATGTTCGAGATGTCCTTGTCGGACTGTCAGCGTTGGCTGTTGAGGGAGGTGTGTATCGATGACTCTCATTGCGATGAGTGCTGCCCGCATCCAGAAGATCGTCAATTCCACCTCCGTGGTCTCCGGCTAACGCAACTCTTCCCTTTTTTCGTGCCGTTGGCGCGCATGGCCGGGACCTCTCCTTCCTGAAGGGCTTCCCGTTGTTCAGTCTCGACATTTCCTCCGCACACCCCCTGACCGCCTACGGCTGGGACGAGGAGTTCGCGGACAGTTTCGCCACGCATGCCGGGCAGGATCTCCTGCCCGGCCGGATCGTCCGTGTGCATCGCGGGCGCGTGGACGCAGTGGTGCCCGACGGGGACGACGTCCGTACGGTGTCGGCGGACACGGCACTGGTGGCGACCGGTGACCCGATGCGGGTGCCGTGCACGGGCGACTGGGCCGTGATCGATCTCGAGAACGGTGCGACCGACGACGCGGACGGCGTGGTGCGGTCCTTGCTGCCCCGCCGAACGGCGATCGTACGGTCCTCTTCCTCGAAGCGCTCCGAGGCGCAGATCCTCGCCGCCAACGTGAACCACGCGGTCATCGCCGTCTCGCTCGCCGCCGAACTCGACCTGGGGCGTATCGAGCGCTTTCTGTCCCTGGCGTGGGAGAGCGGCGCCGAGCCGCTGGTGGTGCTCACCAAAGCGGACCTGGTGGACAACCCGGCCGTGCTGTCCTATCTGCTCTCCGAGGCGGAGGCCGCGGCACCCGGTGTCCAGGTGCTGGCCGTCAGCTCAGAGACGGGTGACGGGATCGAGGTGCTGTCCGCGATCCTCGCGGACAGCACCTCCGTGCTGCTCGGCCAGTCCGGCGCGGGCAAGTCCACCCTCGCCAACGCGCTGCTCGGCGAGAGCGTCCAGGACGTCCAGGCCACTCGTGACCAGGACGGCAAGGGCCGGCACACCACGACGACCCGTGATCTGCTGCGGCTGCCCTGGGGTGGGGTGCTCATCGACACTCCAGGACTACGGGGTGTCGGTATCTGGGACGCGGAGTCCGGGCTCGCGCAGACCTTCTCGGACATCGAATCGCTGGCCGGGGAATGCCGTTTCCTCGACTGCGCGCATCTCTCGGAGCCGGGGTGCGCCGTTCTGGAAGCGATCGAGCGGGGGGCGCTGCCGGAGCGGCGGCTGGAGAGCTACCGCAAGCTCATGCGGGAGAACCAGTGGATGTTGGCCAAGACCGATGCCCGGCTGCACTCGGAGATGCGTAAGGACTGGAAGCAGATGAGGGCCACCCACCACCACATGCAGGAGCGCAAGCGCGGCGGCCCCCAGCGCTGACGCTCTCGTTGATCCGCAGACCACGCGCGTCCTAGTCCTCCGCCAACTCCGCCACCCCCGTGATCCGGTGCAACGGATACGTCCGCACCTCGTCCGCCGTGTGGTCGTACGCGGTCACGAACCCTCCCTCCACCCGGATCGGGGCGATCACCCGCTGACTGGCGGAGCCCTCCGCGTTGACGTAGCCGATCCACAGGGCCTCGCTGGTGAGGACGGCGGCCTGGACGGTGGCGAGGGTCTCGGCGGAGCTGGTGCGGGGGAGTTCGCCGCCCGCCATGGGAGCTTGTTTGCGCGGGGCCGTCGAGGCCAGGTCGCCCGCGCGGATCGCCCGGATCGCCGCCGACAGAAGGGTGGCGTCCGGCACCGGCGGACCGTCCGGTACCGGCTCGGGCGCCGTACGCGGCGGGGTGCGGTGGGCGTGCGCGCGGGCGATCAGGACATCGCCCTCGGCGGACTCGGCGGCCGGCGCGAAGCCCATCTGGCGCAGCCCGTCCAGGAGCCCGGCCGGGTCGGCCTGGGCCGCCAGGACCGTGGGGGCCAGCCGGCGCAGCCCCAGCCCCGCGGCGCGCTTGTCGGCGAGGATCTCGTTCAGCACGGCATCGTCGTCGCAGCGGACATAGGCGGAGGCCGCGCCGACCCGCAGATGCCCGTGTTTGCGGGCCACGTCGTCGATCAGATACGCCAGCGGCTGCGGGACCGGCGTACGGGAGTGCGCGGCGAGGAAGGCGTGCAGGTCGGAGGCGGACTGCCCGGCGTCCAGCGCCCGGCGCACCGAGCCCGGTGTGAACCGGTACACCGTCGCCCCGCCCTTCGACTCCACGTCCGCCAGCACGTCGAGCACATCCGCCAGCGGGCGCTGCAACGGGCCCGGGGCCACAGCGGTGAGGTCGGCCTGGAGCAGGACATGGTCCAGGGGTTCGGGCAGGAGCGGGGCGAGGAGACGGGCGGCCGCGGCGGAGGCCACGGCCTGCTCGGGCGCGGAGAGCGGCTCCACCGGGGGCGCGGTGTGATGGTGCACGGGCAGCTTGTCGCCGGGGCCCGACGGCTCCTTGCGCGGAGTCCTCGCCGGTGCCGCCCCCCACAGCGCCCGTCCCTGGGCCGACAGCGCTCCCCGTCCCGTGACGCCCAGCAGTTCCGCCTCGCTCAGCGTCCACTCGGCGAGCCGTGACCGCAGGTCGTCGTCCCGCTGGGGGCCCCGCAGCGGCCGTTCCCAGCGCAGCCGGGCGAGCACGGACTCCGCGGACGGTGAGGCACCCTCCGGCAGACCGGCCAGCAGGGTCAGCACCCGGTGCCGTACCTCCGGGGCGGCGCTGCGGTCCAGGCCCGGGCCCAGTGCGGACAGGGTGCGGTCCTTCGCGTCCCGGCCGCCGACCAGGCCGGCCGTCCGGGTCGCCGTCAGCCAGGCCTCCGCGAGCCGCACCCAGCGTTCCGCCGCGGGCCGCTCCAGCCACTCGTCGTAGGCCGGGGTCGCCGCGTACCGCTCGTCGGCCTCCCCGTCGGAGGCGATCAGGCCGGCCGCGTGGGCGAGCTCGACCCAGAAGGCGGCGACCGGCTCGGACACGTCGAGGGCGACGGCGGTCCGCTTGAGGTCGCGCACGCTCAGACCGCCGGCCCGCAGTACCGCCGGGCCGCCCTCGTCCCAGTCCTTCAGCAGCTCCTCCACCGTCGCCAGGGTGGTGTACGCCTGTCCGGCCGCCGTCGTGTCCACAACCTGTGGACGGTGCGTGGCGACCGGCTCGACGGCGGGCGGCAGCGGCTCGGTGGTCCGGTGCGCGAGCCCGTCGCGCAGATGCAGGGCCACCTCGCGCGGCAGTACGACCGTCCCGGGCGCCGTCGGCAGCAGCAGCCCGAGGTCGATGAGCCGCCGCAGCCGCACCGCCGGGTCCGCCGTGACCTGCCCGTACGGCGGCCCCCACACCAGCCGCCGCAGTACCTCCAGGGACTCCTCCGGGAGCCCGGCGAGCAGCGCCGCCATCCGCTCGCGGTCGGTGAACAGGCCGGTCAGCGCGGCGACGGCGGAAACCGGGTCGTGGGTCGACGCCAGCCCGGCGGCGGCCACGATCTCCTGGATCCGGCCCGGCGACATCCCCGCCGTGGCCTCCTGCACCGTCGGCCCGAGCCCGGTCGGCGACGGATGCTGCGGCGAGGGCGCCAGCAGCTCCCGCGCGGTCCGCACCAGCCGCAGCCGCTCGTCCTCGCCCCACACCAGCGCCTGCTCCCGCAGCGTCCCGAGGGCACGCGACAGCGCTCCGGCGACGGCGGGCGACCCGGCGTCCCCCGCCAGCAGCCCCAGCAGCTCCTCGTACGACGCCGGATCCCCCGCCACCGCCAGCGCCTCCGCGGTCTGCAAAGCGAACCGGTCCAGGCGCTCCAGGGCACGGACGACGGAGGCCCGGGTGCCGGCCCTCGTGGCGAGCTGGGTGAGGTCGGTGGGGACGGGGGTGATGAGGTCGGGGCGGGCCCGCAGGAGCGCGCCCAGGGAGGCGTCGTCCCGGACGCGGAGAGCCTCTGCGAGGGAGCGGGGCGGTGTGGCCGAGGTGCTCATCCGACCCACGTTAGCGGGTGGCCGTGACGGTGAGGTGCGGGTCCGCGGGTCGGGAGCCCGCCGACGGCACGGCCGTGCGTGGCGACACCGGCCGCATCCCTCGCGATACGGTCATCCCCGGGGATTCAACGCGCCGCCCCCCGGAGGGACTTCGTGGGTATCGAGAGCGACCAGGTCGTCTACGAGTATCTGAGCCGCGTCGGTGACGTGGCCCATCAGCGGCAGCTGCCGTCCGGTACCCGGATGCGCCTGGTCTCGGAGCTGCGCAACGAGATCGACCGGCGCCGGGCGAAGGTCCCCGTGGACAGTCCCGCGGCCGTGCGCCGGATCATCGACCGGCTCGGCAGCCCCGACGACGTCGTCACCGCGGCCGGGGGTACTCCCTCCGGGGGAAGCGCGACCGGCGCCGTACCGCAGGCCCGGGCCACTCCGGCCCCCACCGCCGTACCCGCGCAGCGCGACCGGGACACCGACGCGCCCCGCCCCAAGGGGCTGCGCCGTATCGTGCCCGTCCCGAAGCCGCGTCCCGCCGAGACGGTGGACGAGGCGCCCGCGCCGCCCCACCTCGCCAGCGAGGCCGAGCTCGGTGACAGCGCGCTCCAGCCTGACTGGTGGCGGACGGACAGCACCCCGTTCGGGGTCGGGGAGAGCCTCCCGGCGGGGTTCGTCGGCGGGGTGGAGATCCCGGAGCTCCTCAAGCCGCCGCCGAAGGACGAGCCGAAGCCGGCCGTCGAGAAGGCCCCGGAGCCCGGACCCGGGGCGGAAGCCGAGGCCGAGGCCGACGAGGCCCCCGCCCCGCGCCGCCGGTGGCTCTCCCTGCCCAAGGGCAGGTGGAGCAACCCGCTCCTGCTGATCGCCGCGGGTCTCCTCGTGGTGGGCGCGGTCCTCGGCAACCTCGTCGTCCTTCTCCTGGGCTGGCTCATCGCCTACGCCTCACGGCGGCTGACCGAGGCGGAGACGAAATGGGCGGTGATGTTCCTGCCCGGCCTGGCGCTCACCGCCGGGATCGTGTGGCTGTGGGGCCGCACCGAGGGCCGCTGGGGCGACCCCATCGCCGAGGGGCACATGAACGACGCGGTCGCCGACACCTGGCCGTGGGTGGTCAGGGGCGCGGCCGTCGCGTCGGCCCTGTTCCTCGTATGGCGATCCCAGAGGCAGAGGCAGGGCTGAAGCAGGACCGAGGCAGGAGCGAGGTAGGACTGTCGTACCGGCTGGGCACAATGGTTCATATGGCCACTGCACCCATCTCCGCCCCGACCGTCGGCTTCGACCTCGACATGACCCTCATCGACTCCCGCCCCGGCATCCGCGCCTGCTACCTGGAGCTGTCCGAGCGGACCGGGACGTACATCGACGCCGACCTCGCGATCACCCGGCTCGGGCCCCCGCTGGCGGAGGAGCTGGCCCACTGGTTCCCGGCGGACGAGATCCTGGCCATGGCCGACCTCTACCGGTCGCTGTACCCGGCCATCGCGATCACCGCGACACCCGCCATGGACGGCGCCCGTGAGGCGATCGCCGCCGTGCGGGCGGCCGGTGGGCGGGCGATCGTCGTGACCGCGAAGTACGAGCCCAGCGCCAAGCTGCACGTGGAGCACCTCGGCCTCGGCCCCGACGCCGTGATCGGCGACCTGTGGGCCGAGCAGAAGGCGGAGGCGCTGCGCGAGCACGGCGCGAGCGTCTATGTCGGCGACCACCTCGGGGACGTCCGCGGCGCCCGGACCGCCGGGGCGCTCTCGGTCGCCGTGGCCACCGGCCCGTGCAGCGCGGCGGAGCTGACCGAGGCCGGCGCGGACGTGGTCCTCGCCGACCTCACCCGGTTCCCGGACTGGCTCGCCGGCTACCGTCCGGCCCGCGCCTGACGCCGCCCCGCCGCGACCGACCGCAGCACACCCGCGCCGGCGATCAGGAAGCCGACGCCCATCAGCATGCTCAGTCCGAACATGTACGTCGGAAATGGTGTCGTTCCGAGGAACAGCGGGGCCACGGTGACGAGTGTGGCCACCGTACCGATGAAGAACACGATGGCACCGGCACGGATCAGTCGGTCGCCGGGCCCGGCGGAATTCGTTTGGGTTTTGTCACGCACCGGACCAGGGTAGTTCCCTGCCCGAAGGAACAACCGGGCGACGTCTTGTCACCGGCGTCATGACCATTAGCCTTGGTACCGGCGGGTCCCGACGACCCGCCCCAGTGCTATCAAGAGCCGTTTCCAGAAGCAGTTTTCCGACGAGTACGAGGACGAGGAACAGACGTGCCTACCGGCAAGGTCAAGTGGTTCAACAGCGAGAAGGGCTTCGGCTTTCTCTCCCGCGACGACGGCGGTGACGTCTTCGTCCATTCCTCGGTCCTCCCCGCCGGAGTCGAGGCCCTGAAGCCGGGCCAGCGAGTGGAGTTCGGGGTCGTCGCCGGTCAGCGCGGTGACCAGGCCCTTTCGGTCGTCGTCCTGGACCCGACCCCGTCGGTCGCGGCCGCGACCCGCAAGAAGCCGGACGAGCTGGCCTCCATCGTCCAGGATCTGACGACCCTTCTCGAGAACATCACGCCGATGCTCGAAAGGGGCCGTTACCCCGACAAGGCCGCCGGCGCGAAGATCGCGGGCCTGCTGCGCGCGGTCGCCGACCAGCTCGACGTATAGAACTGGTGGATTTCTAGGGGAAAGCCAGTGCATTCGGGCCGAGGGGCGGCACCAGCCCCTCGGCCGCCGCACGTGTGAGGAGCCCGCGCACCGCCGCATAGCCGTCGACGCCGAGATCATGGGTGAACTCGTTGACGTACAGCCCGATGTGCTGGTCGGCGACGGCGGGGTCCATCTCCTGGGCGTGCTCCATGACGTACGGGCGGGACAGGGCGGGGTCGTCCCACGCGGCGCGTACCGAGCGGCGGACGGAATCGGCCAATGCCGTCAGCGTCTTCGCGCCGAGCGACCGCTTCGCGATGATCGCGCCCAGCGGGATCGGCAGCCCGGTGGTGTTCTCCCAGTGCTCGCCCATGTCCGCGAGCTTGTGCAGCCCGTAGTTCTGGTACGTGAAGCGCGCCTCGTGGATGACGAGGCCCGCGTCGACCTTCCCGTCCCGCACGGCGGGCATGATCTCGTGGAACGGCAGGACGACGATCTCGCCGACGCCGGCCGGCAGGGTGTCCGCGGCCCAGAGGCGGAAGAGGAGATACGCCGTCGACCTCTCGGACGGCACGGCGACCGTACGGCCCGTCAGGTCCGTTCCGGCCTCCCGGGTCAGCACCAGCGGCCCGCAGCCCCGCCCCAGCGCGCCGCCGCAGGGCAGCAGCGCGTACTCGTCGAGGACATAGGGCAGCACGGCGTACGACACCTTCAGCACGTCGGACTCACCGCGTTCGGCCATGCCGTTGGTGATGTCGATGTCCGCGAACGTCACGTCGAGCGCGGGCGCGTCGGGGACGCGGCCGTGGGCGAGGGCGTCGAAGACGAAGGTGTCGTTGGGGCAGGGGGAGTACGCGATCTGAAGCCTCATACCTGTCTCCAACTCTCCAGTACGGGCGCGAGCTTCCCGAAGCCGTCGGTCAGTGCGGCGAGGGCGTCCGGAATCCGCCAGGCGGCACGGTCCCGGGGCCCGACCGGATTGGACACGGCCCGCACCTCCAGCACCGGCACCCCGTGCAGGGCGGCGGCCTCGGCGACCCCGAACCCCTCCATGGCCTCGGCGAGGGCGGTCGGGTGGCGTTCCCGGAGCGCGGCCGCGCGTTCGGCGGTGCCGGTGACCGTGGACACGGTGAGCACGGCTCCGGCGCGGGCTCCGGTGGCGGCCACGGCGTCCCGTACGAGTGCTTCCGGGGGACGGTGGGTGACGGTCCCGAAGCCCAGTTCGGTGACCGGCACGAAGCCCTCGGCCGTCTCGGCTCCCAGATCGGCCGCGGTGATCTCGTCGGCGACGACGAGAGAGCCCACGGGGGCGTGGGGCGCGAAACCGCCCGCGATCCCGGCGGAGACGACCAGGCCGTAGGAGGTGCCTGCCAGAGCGGTGGCCGTGGCGGCCGCGGCGAGCGCGGGACCGACCCCGACGGCGATGACGTCGACCGCCGCCCCTTCACACGCCCGGGCCACCGCGTCCCGTTCGACGGGGACCGCGGTGGCCACGAGGATGCGCATCGGCGTCGTACGGCTTACGCGTTGTCGTTGACGAGCTTGAAGTTCCACACGCCCTTGTACGACTTGCTGACCCCGCTGTCCGTCTTGTCCTGCTGGACGACGCTGATGTACAGCTGCTTCGGCGCGGCCTGCCCCTGCTGGCTGGCGAAGAGGTCGACGCCCTGGAAGGAGTAGTACGTCGTCTTGTAGACGTCCGTGACCTGCTGGCCGTTGATCCACAGCGCCCAGCCGGTGTCGGCGATCTCCGGGTCGACGCCGATGCGCAGGGTCTCGCTCTGCGGGACGTCGATCGAGTCGGTCGCCTTCTTCAGGGCGCACTTGGTGGCCTTCTCCTGGCCCAGGTTGTCGCCGTCCTCCCAGCACTCGGCCTCGGCGCTCACCGAGTTCTTGCCGACCGTGACGGTGGCGCGCGGCGTCGGCTTGTCGCAGGCCGACAGGACGAGCAGTCCGGCGGAAACGGCGCCGGCGGCGGCGACAACGCGGCGGCGTCGCACAACGGATTGCATCGAGGTCATAGGCGGAAGGCTATCGGGCAGTACCAGCCGTCCCGTTACGCGGGGTGCGGCGTGCCGCGCGTCAGGCGACGCGGGTACGGGGAGTGCCGCCATGACGGGCCGAGCTCAGCAGACCCTTGACCGTCGTCAGCCAGCCCACGGCGACGATCGCGGCGGCCACCGACAGGCCCAGGGCGCCGTTGAGGGGCATCACGATGCCGACGGCGCCACCGAACACCCAGGACACCTGGAGCAGGGTCTCCGAGCGCGCGAACGCCGAGGTACGGACCTGCTCGGGCACGTCCCGCTGGATCAGCGCGTCCAGGGACAGCTTGGACAGCGCCTGCGCGAACCCGGCGACCGCGGCGAGGACGGCGACCAGGAACGCCCCGAAGAAGATCGCGGCGGTGATCGCGACGCCCAGCACGAGCGCGACGACCGTCACGATGATGATCTCCGGCGCCCGCTGGCGCAGCGCCGCCCCGACCGACGTACCGAGCGCGTTGCCCACGCCGGCCGAGACGACCACGATGCCGAGCGACACCGCGGCGCTCTCCCCGGACAGCGGGTGCTCGCGCAGCAGGAACGCCAGGAAGAAGGTCAGGAACCCGGAGAGGAAGCGCAGACCGGCGTTGGCGCCCAGGGCGTGGGTGACGGCGATGCCGACCGTGCGCAGCCCGGGGCGTTTGACCGGGTGCCGGTGCGGGCCGTGGAGGTGGTTCTCGTCCGCGGCGAGCAGCGCGATGTCCTCGCCCTTGGCCGAGTCGACCTTCGGCGGCAGGGTGAAGGACAGGAACGTCCCCACGACGAAGATCACGAAGGCGCCGTAGAGCGGCCAGCGCGGGCCCAGCGACTGGAGCCCCGCCGCGATCGGCGCGGCGATCGCGGTGGCGAGGAGCCCGCCGAGGGTGACCCGGGAATTGGCCTTCACCAGGGAGAAACGGGGTGGCAGGAGGCGGGGCACGACCGCGCTTCTGACCACGCCGTACGCCTTGGAGGAGACCAGGACGCCGAGCGCCGCCGGGTACATCTCGATGCTGCCGGTGGCCACCGCCCCGGACAGCACCAGCGCGAGCAGGGCCCGGGCGAGCATCGCGCCCGCCATCGCGGCGCGGCGGCCGTGCGGCAGCCGGTCCAGGAGCGGTCCGATCACCGGGGCGAGGACGGTGAAGGGCGCCATGGTGATCGCGAGGTAGAGGGCGACACGCCCGCGGGCCTCGTCCGTGGGAACCGAGAAGAAGACCGTGGAGGCGAGCGCGACCGTGATCATCACATCGCCCGCGCCGTTCACACCGTGGAGTTCGATCAGTTTTCCGAGACCGGACTCGCCGGCCCCGTGCGCGTGGGTGGCCTTGCGGATGCCGCGGGCGGGCCCGGTGACCGGGAAATGCAGGGCGCGGGCGACCGAGCGGAAGGAACCGCGCACCCGGCCCGTGCCGTTGCGTCGGCTGCTCCCCTTGATCCCTTTGGCCCCACCGATCCCGGTGGCTCCTTGGGGTGTCTTCGCGGCTGCCACGACGTCATAGTGCCCCGACTGAGGCGTTCGTAGTGCGGTTACCGCGCGTATGGCCGCGCATTTACGGACTTGCCGTGGCCATACCGAGACCGGTGCGGGGGTGCCAAACGTCCCGTCGGTGTAGGCCGAGCGCACGCGAGCAGGTAGCGTGCGTATCTCAGCCATCTTGCACAATGGATGGCACAGGTGCGCCCGAGCGTGAGCGGGCGCGGACGTTGACGCGGTCCCCGGGTCCGCTCCGTCCGCCACCCTCGCCCCCGGCGTACGCACCTACAGTGACGGCGTAGGAGAGAAGCGATACCTGTGAGCGCAGCGACCACGCGAAGCCGCACCCCCGACCGCCTGTGCGCCGAGGCCGTCGACCTCGCACGCACCGCAGCCGAGGAGGCGGCGGCGCCCGGCGTCGTCGGTGAGCACGCGGGACTCGAGTCCGAGGGCGACCGGGTCGTCACGCACTTCTTCGAGTGCAAGGAGCTCGGCTACCGGGGCTGGCGCTGGGCGGTCACGGTGGCGCGGGCGTCCCGCGCCAAGGTGGTGACCCTCGACGAGGTCGTCCTCCTCCCCGGCTCGGACGCACTCCTGGCCCCCGAGTGGGTGCCGTGGAGCGAGCGGCTGCGCCCCGGCGACATGGGTCCCGGCGATCTGCTCCCCACCGACGCGGAGGATCTGCGTCTGGAACCGGGCTACTCCGGCGAGGACGAGCCGGTGCCGAGCTCCGCGGTCTCCGAGGAGATGGCCGAGCTGGTGGAGGCGGAGGACGCGGAGGTCACGGCCGGCACACCGTCGCATCTGCCCATGGCTCCGACCCGGGGTTCGATCGCCTCGGTCGCCGAGGAGCTCGGCATGCGCCGGGCCCGGGTGCTGTCCCGCTACGGGCTGCACACCGCCGCGGACCGCTGGGACGAGTCGTACGGCGCGAAGACCCCGATGGCCCAGGCGGCCCCCGCGACCTGCGTCAGCTGCGGTTTCCTCCAGCCGATCGGTGGTTCCCTCGGTCAGGCCTTCGGTGTCTGCGCCAACGAGTTCGCCCCGGCGGACGGCCGTGTGGTCTCCCTGTCGTACGGCTGCGGTGGTCACTCCGAGGCGGCGGTCATGCCGACGCCCCCGCGTCCGGCGGCCCCCGTGATCGACGAGACGATGGTCGACCCCTTCCCCCTGCGCCCGTCACCGGACTCCGGCTCGGTCCCGGACACCTCGGACGAGGCAACGGCGGAACTCGGCCACTCGTAGCTTTTCCTCGCGTTTTTCAGCCCGTCCGGCGTTTGAGGACGAGGCCCGTTCAGGGCCGAAGCGGGGGTCTGGGGGCGGCAGCCCCCAGGGATGGGACGGGTAGGGGCGGCGGGGGCGAGGAAATCGTGGTTCGTTACCCCGCGGCCACCCCTCTCCCCGAGTTCCCGGTTCGCTTCCTCGCGGTACCTTCGACCCCACGCCGACGAGGAGAGTGTTGAACGTGAGCAAGTTCGTGCGGCCCGCAGCCGAGGGAGCCGACCCGTTCGGGACCGCCCGTCTCAGGCGGGGGGTGCTCGACACCTGGGCGACCAGCCCCGCCCGGTTCCGTGAGGACGCCAACGCCGAGGAGGACCTCGTCCTCGGCGGCTACCGCGACCGACTGGTCGTCGAGCTCGCCCAGAACGCCGCCGACGCCGCCGCCAGGGCCGGCGTACCCGGCCGGCTCCGGCTCACCCTCCGCGACGGCGTCCTCGTCGCCGCCAACACCGGCGCCCCCCTCGACGCGGCCGGTGTGGAGTCCCTCTCCACCCTGCGGGCGTCCGCGAAACGCGACACCGCCGCCATCGGCCGCTTCGGCGTCGGTTTCGCCGCCGTCCTCGCCGTGACCGACGAGCCCGCGGTCGTCGGCCGCCACGGCGGGGTCCGCTGGTCCCTCGCCGAGGGCCGGGACCTGGCCGCCGAGACCGCCCGCCACAGCCCGGGCCTGGGGGACGAGGTCCGGCGGCGTGACGGGCACATCCCCCTGCTCCGCCTCCCGTTCGCCGCCGAGGGCACCGCCCCCGACCCCTACGACACCGCCGTCATCCTGCCGCTGCGCGACCCGGCCGCCACCGACCTCGCCGAGCGCCTCCTGAACGCCGTGGACGACGCCCTGCTCCTCGCCCTCCCCGGGCTCGAGGAGGTGGTGATCGAGACGGACACCACCCGGACCCTGCGCCGCCGCACCGAGGACGCCTTCACCGTCGTGGAGGACTCACGGGAGGGCGTGACCCGGTGGCGGGTCGCCGCCTCGCACGGGCCGCTGACCGCCGACCTCCTCGCCGACCGTCCCGTCGAGGAGCGGCTGCGGCCGCACTGGTCGGTCACCTGGGCCGTCCCCGCCGACACCGACGGCACCCC
>NZ_JABERD010000094.1 GCF_013044505.1 Streptomyces sp. S3(2020)
GTCGGGGAAAGGGACAGGGGGGGAGCGCGTGGCGGAGGGGCGGGCGGCCCGCCGTCGGCTGGGTGGGCATGGAGCGGGCCGCGGGGACCGTCGGTACCGAGGGGAGACCGGTGTTGACGCTGACCGTGTGGGTGCTCGGTGCCTCGGCGGTGCGCTCGGCCTCGGCGGCCGCCTGGGTCACGGCGCGGCGTGCGCCGTAGCGGCGGTGGACCGCCTGCTTGGTGACCCCGAGCGCGGAGCCCACCGCGTCCCACGAGAAGCCGAGCGAGCGGTCGAAGTCGACGGCGGCCGTCACCAGGGTCTCGACGCTGTCCCGCAGCTCCTGCGCGAGACGGACCGTCGGCGCGGGGGCGCGTCCGTAGACGACGAAGCCCGTGGAGGGGCCGGAGCGGCGCGGGCGGTAGACGTTGCCCAACTGGGCGGTGAGCGTGCGCAGTGCGTCCACCTGCCGGCGGACCCGCTCGATGTCCCGCACCAGCAAGTGCAGGCTGGCCCGAGCCTGGGCGTCGTGGGTTGCGTGGTCGGCCATGAACAAGCCTCTCGAACCGGCGATGAAAAGGATCGGGCCGCTGCAGCGGCCCGTTGTGGTCAACTCTTTCTTGACCAACGCGTGGGCGCTCCGCTGGTCACGCAGTGGGGGCGTAGCGGCATATGCGTGCGCCCCGGGAGGAGGGTGTGCGCCTCGGCTCCCGCACGCTCCACTCGGTCGGCGGTATTTCTTTCCGTGGTCATAGACTTGTGCGTTGCCCGCACACCCCCGCCCGAGAGGCCCGAACCCACCCATGAAGCTCGTCTTCGCCGGTACCCCCGAGGTCGCCGTTCCCGCTCTGGACGCTCTGATCGCCTCCGGGCGGCACGAGGTGGCCGCCGTCGTCACGCGACCCGACGCACCGGCCGGGCGTGGACGCAGGCTCGTCGCGAGCCCGGTGGCCGAGCGGGCCGTGGAGGCGGGCATCGAGGTGCTGAAGCCCCTCAAGCCGCGGGACCCGGAGTTCCTGGAGCGGCTCCGGGAGATCGCCCCCGACTGCTGTCCCGTCGTCGCCTACGGGGCGCTGCTGCCCCGCGTCGCCCTCGACATCCCCGCCCACGGCTGGGTCAACCTGCACTTCTCGCTGCTGCCCGCCTGGCGCGGGGCCGCGCCCGTGCAGCACTCCATCATGGCGGGCGACGAGATCACCGGGGCCTCCACCTTCCTCATCGAGGAAGGCCTCGACTCCGGGCCCGTCTACGGCACCGTCACCGAGGAGATCCGGCACACCGACACCAGCGGCGACCTGCTGACCCGGCTCGCCTTCGCCGGCTCCGGACTGCTCGCCGCGACCATGGACGGGATCGAGGACGGCACCCTGAAGGCCGTACCGCAGCCCGCCGACGGCATCACCCTCGCCCCGAAGATCACCGTCGAGGACGCGCAGGTCGACTGGCGCACCCCGGCCCTGCGGGTCGACCGGGTCGTGCGCGGATGCACGCCCGCGCCCGGCGCCTGGACGGTCTTCCGCGGTGAGCGGCTCAAGCTCATCCAGGTCCAGCCCGCGCCCGAGCGCACCGACCTCGCTCCGGGACAGCTCGCCGTCGGCAAGAACAGCGTCCACGTCGGCACCGGCTCCTACGGCGTGGAGCTGCTGTGGGTGCAGGCCCAGGGCAAGAAGCCGATGAAGGCCGCCGACTGGGCGCGCGGGGTGCGGATCGGCGAGAGCGAGAGCCTGGGCGCGTAGCAACGCGTGCCGGCGGCGGGACCCCTCGGCGGGTCACGCGCGCACAGGTGGGACGTACGCTTGGTGCGTATCCCGTCAACACATCCGGAGCACCTTTTTCGTGAGCGACCAGTCCCGTGGGCCCCGCCCGTCCGGCAAGCCCTACCGTCGGCCCAAGAAGGACCCCGTCCGCTTCCTCGCCTTCGAGGCCCTGCGGGCCGTGGACGAGCGGGACGCGTACGCCAACCTCGTGCTGCCGCCGCTGCTGCGCAAGGCGCGGGAGAAGGGCGATTTCGACGGACGGGACGCGGCGCTGGCCACCGAGCTCGTCTACGGGACGCTCCGGCGCCAGGGGACGTACGACGCCGTCATCGCCGCGTGCGTCGACCGGCCGCTCCGCGAGGTCGACCCGCCGGTCCTCGATGTGCTGAGCCTCGGGGTCCATCAGCTGCTCGGGACGCGGATTCCCACGCATGCCGCGGTGTCCGCCTCCGTCGAGCTCGCGCGCGTGGTGCTCGGCGACGGGCGGGCCAAGTTCGTCAACGCCGTGCTGCGGAAGGTCGCGCAGGACGATCTGGACGGGTGGATCGCCCGTGTGGCCCCGCCCTACGAGGACGACCCCGAGGAGCATCTCGCCGTCGTGCACTCGCACCCCCGCTGGGTCGTCTCCGCGCTGTGGGACTCGCTCGGCGGCCCGCGGGCCGGCATCGAGGAGCTGCTGGCGGCGGACAACGAACGGCCCGAGGTGACGCTGGTCGCCCGGCCCGGACGGGCCGGCACCGACGAACTGCTGCGGGAGGAGGCCGCCGTCGCCGGGCGCTGGTCGCCGTACGCCGTGCGGCTGGCCGAGGGCGGCGAGCCCGGGGCGATCGACGCCGTACGGGAAGGCCGTGCGGGCGTGCAGGACGAGGGCAGCCAGTTGGTGGCCCTGGCGCTCGCCAACGCGCCTCTGGAGGGGCCGGACGGGACATGGCTCGACGGGTGTGCGGGGCCCGGTGGCAAGGCCGCGCTGCTCGCCGCGCTGGCCGCGGAGCGGGGTGCGGTGTTGCTGGCCTCCGAGAAGCAGCCGCATCGGGCCGGGCTCGTGGCGAAGGCGCTGGCCGGGAATCCGGGGCCGTATCAGGTCATCGCCGCGGACGGGCTCAAGCCGCCGTGGCGGTCGGGCGGGTTCGACCGGGTGCTGATGGATGTGCCGTGCACCGGTCTGGGGGCGTTGCGGCGGCGGCCCGAGGCGCGGTGGCGTCGGCGGCCGGAGGATCTTGAGGGGTTCGGGCCGTTGCAGCGGGGGCTGTTGAAGACCGCGCTGGACTCCGTCAGGGTGGGCGGGGTGGTGGGGTATGCGACCTGTTCGCCGCATCTTGCCGAGACTCGGGCGGTTGTTGAGGACGTGCTCAAGCAGTGGCCTGAGGCCGAGCTGATTGATGCGCGGCCGTTGCTTCCGGGGGTGCCGGGGCTTGGTGAAGGGCCGGATGTGCAGTTGTGGCCGCATGTGCATGGGACCGACGCGATGTATCTGGCGTTGATCCGTCGAACGGGGTGAGGTTCGACTTTTCTGTAGGCCCTCAAAATGAGTGACCAATTCTCACTCTGGTTGGCCAGTGTCCGACCAATTGGTCACCGAAGTGAGACGGGTGGACGTTCGGACCTCGCTCGTGCGTGTGGAGGTTCGCGGCGCTCACCCTCTGTACGGCTCGCTGTTTCCGTGTGACCTTCAAGGTGATGGGACTTGCAGCTCTTGCTTTGAGGCCATCGCTCCGCTTTCTCGGGAGGTCGCATGGCGAGGTCTAGCGGTTCCGTCTCGGTGAAGTTGCGTAGAAGTGACGGCAAGATCGCAGAGAGGACCTGGCCGCACGCGAGTGTTGATGATCTCCTGGAGTTCTCCACCCCGTGGCGTACGTTCCGTTGGTATTACGGGCAGAAGCATTACTCGGGATTCTACTGGTCCTCGACTATGCACTCCCATGTGATCTATGAATCGCGACTGGAACTAACGCGGTTGATTTATGCTGACTTTACACGGGATGGCAGGGCTATATTTGCTCAGCCGTTTTTGATTACGGCAGAAATCGATGGGGCGTTAAGGAGGCATGTCCCCGATTTCTTGATTCTTCGAGACGGCATGGTTCCTTTGGTCGTGGATGTCAAGCCCCGTCATTTGCTGACGCGGCCCAAGATCTCTTTCTCGCTCGGCTGGGCTCGTAAGGTGATGGAGTCTTGTGGCTGGGAATTCCAGGCGTGGTGTGAGCCTCCGGAGAAGGAGCTGGCCAACCTCCGATTCCTGGCTGGTTATCGGCGTGACTGGCTTTTCGCGGCGGAGATACTGGAAGAAATTCGCGGCCGTGACCTTCATGGAGCGACTTTAGGAGAGGCGTTCCGTTCATTCCCTGCCTGGCCTGATGAGCTTGTTCGCGCCGCTGTCCTGCATCTGCTGTGGAATCAGGATCTGTCCACTGATTTGAGCGATATTCTTTCCGAGCGGCATCTATTGCGCCAGGAGCCAGCCGCGGTCGTGGGTGCCGGGATGAATACGCTGCCTGACCCGATCGAGGATTCCGAGTGCGGCGACAGGGATGTTGCCCCACCGCAGCCCGCCGGAAATAGGAACAGGGGAGGACGGATGAGCGGAGACGGTGCGGTACGCGTAGGTGTGGGGACACGGTTCCATTACGACGGTGAAGTCGTCACTGTCGAGGAAATGTTCGGAGCTGCAGCCGGAAATGAGATCCTGGTCGGGCCGCAGGCGCTAGGGAGGGGTCGCCTCATGGGCAGCGCTCAATGGAAAAGATAGTGATGCAGACTCCGTGGCCACTGAGCGAGACAAACGCCAGAACCCCAGGTCATCTAAGCAGCTAACACACCCTTACCATGCTGTCACTGCTAGGAGGCCGTTCTGCTGCTGGCAGTGATGGCTTCGAGATCGAAGTCGCGCTTGAGTTTATTTCCTTCCCTCCAGTCCAGCGCCTTATCGTGTTGTAGGCGGCCCACGACGATTCCGGGCGCGATACCGACTTGTTCTGCGAATCTACTGATTTGCGTGAACGGTTTGGGTTGTCGTCGAAGTGCCGTGTAGGCTGATTCATGTTCCGGGGGGATCAGGGTTTGGGCTGCGAAAATGTTTGCTTCCTGTTCCGCTGGGCTTGTTCCTTTGAAGGGATCCTCATCGAGGAAGGTCAGCCGCTTTCCGTGCAGTAGGACGTGTCCGATCTCATGGAAAAAGGTGAACCAGAAACGGTCGTCTTTCTTGTATCGGTCAGTTAGGGCGATCAATACCTTGTCCGGATTGAGCCACCGGGTCGCGCCCGATAGATTGGTATTTTTGAATGCTGGAGAGAAGACAACCGCCACTCCCGCCTCCGCGCAGAGATTAGGCAACTGGGTGAGCCATGTCTCTGGGGCCTGCATGCTCAGTTCGCGGAGGCCCGGTAGGAGATCTTGCAATGCTTCTCGCCGGAACTGCTTACACTGGCGGCGCCGAGCTTCTATAACAGCCAGCCGGAGCCAGGCGTAAGTGGAATATTCGTTGGGGGTCGTTGTGGATGATCGACGAAACGCTACGCTGTAGCCGTTCCATAGCTCTTCGGCAACCGCAGGATTGGCGACACCAAAGAAGTCGAGCAGGCGCTGGACATTGGCAACTGTTTTTTCTCGGTCGGACAGAATGTTTCGGGCAACCAGCTCGGTCAATGGAAACCTGTCGAGCCACTCGATTTGGCCGGCCAGGGCGCTTTGTTCCTCCTTTCGGGCCAATTGCGTGCGCCAGTCAGCTTCCAATGTGTTCCATACGGTGGCAGGGACTCCAGTAGCCCGTTCAAGCAGAAGTGCGGTTTCTGGGCTAAGGGATGCGATGCCCTGCACAATCTGATTGACGTGCTTGGTTGAGAGACCGGTACGGCGGGCGAGATCAGCTTGAGAAACGCCGAGTTCCTCAAGGGTCTCCTTAAGGGTTTCCCCCGGGTGCGGCACGGTCTGCGGGGAGTACTCGAGGGGATCGGGGGCGCCGAAGGTCATCATCGGAGTGTGCCTCTCTCCTGGTGAGGAAGGGGCCGTGCGGGGGCTGGGCGGCGGATCACAGGACAATCTCGGTTACGACGAGGGCTCGGACGGCCTGCTCGTCGAGGCGTCCGTCGGGAAGCGCGAGGGCCGGGGCGTCGCGCGGCCGTGCGAGGAGATCGGCGGTCGGCCCCAAGGAGATCAAGAGGTAGCCGTCGCCGCGGGTCGGGTGGTGGCGGAGCCGGGCAGCGGGCAGGCGGCGGAGCTCGGCGAGGTGCGCCACAGCCGATATCTCTCCAAGCCGTCGGCGGATCGCTGAAGCGAGCGCAGGGCCGTACCGGCTGCGCCTGACGTTGTCGTCGTTGCAGATCCGGGCCAGTTCGCCATCGCCGAAGAGGATCTTCAACCGCCACCTCTGGAACAGGTTGTCTTTACCGGATCCGTGCATGCTACTCTCTCGGCGCAGTGAGTTTGATCTCATGCACCAACCAGGTGTATGTAACTTTGAGTAATCATTCGTCGCGGGATGGTCCCGCGGAGGAAGGCGGGACCCGATGGCGGGAGAGAGCCACGTCAACCACAAGGTTCTGGCGAAGCACGCCGAGAACAAGGTGAACGTGCCGCGGGATGACGCCAAAGAGCGCCGGAGGCAGGTCAACCACCTGAGGGCGCGCTTGGAGTCCTACATCGACGACCACCCGGACTACGACCTGGTCAAGCTCCGCGCGTCGGGCAGCACCGCGAAGCACACCGCGATCAAGCGCCGCAAGGGCGAGGGCTCCGATGCCGACGTCGCGGCCTACGTCCGCTCCTGTGACCCCGACACACCCGAGTCCGACCTGCTGGAGTGGCTGCGGGACCGCTGCATCGAGGTGTACGGGAAGACGAAGGTCGCGGACGACTTCGTCATTTCGCAGCACGCCGTTGGGATCACCCTCCGCGGCTCCGGTCTCAAGATCGATGTCGCGCCGGTGCTGGACACCGGGGAATCCGACGACAAGGGCTACCTGATCACCCGGCAGGGAGAGCGGGTGCTGACCTCCGTCACCCAGCACCTCGAGTTCATCCGGACTCGGAAGAAGAAGGCCGGCCCCGGCTACGCGGAGCTCATCCGGCTGCTCAAGGCCTGGATCCGCGAGAGCAAGCGTCTCGACCCCGACCTGCGCTGCAAGAGTTTCCTGCTCGAACTCATCGTTGCGCACCTCTGGGACAACGGCTGGAACGGCGAGTCCCTGGAAGTCGACGACTACCCGCGCGCGATCGAGCAGGTCCTGGCCTACATCGTCCGTACCGGTCTGAAGTCCCCGATCGTCTTCGACGACTTCTACGACCCCGGTGACGTGCTGACCACCTACGAGGCCATCCAGGTCTGGGACCCGGTCAACCCGGAGAACAACGTCGCCTCCAGTTACACCGAGCACGACCGTCAGCGCCTTGTGGACCAGGCCGCCACCTCGCTGGACGAAATCTCCTGGGCCGCGACCGCACCGACGAAGGGCGACGCCAACGACGCATGGCGCACGCTGTTCGGCCCCTCCTTCGAAGGAGCGTGAAACCGTGACCGCCTCCTACGCCCGCTCCGCCACCTTCACCCTCACCGACGCGCGCTACATCGGGGCGAAAGTCGGCGCCGACCTCCGCCAGCTGAACAGTCTGTACGGCAAACCGGCGCACGCCGATATCGACAAATACGTCGAGGAGATCGCCATGCTCCTCAAGGACGGCTACCTCGACACCGTCGACTTCGGCTTCCGCGACACCGGCACCAACGCCTGGAAGCTGCGCCTGCGCTACCGCGCGACGACCGGCGGCCACCTCGTCGACACCCGGCCCGGAAGCCTGCCGCGCAGCGCCGACATCACCGGACTCGACTTCTACAGCTACCTGACCTACAGCCCGGCCTTCCATCTTCTTGCCGCAGCAGACCGAGACCGAGTCAAGGTCGCTCTGCCGGTGAGACGGACGGGCGCCGACGCCCCGACCGCGAACGCCGGTACCACCCAGACCGGCCGCAGCTATGCCCGCAACGGCACCGGTGTCGACCGCGATGTCTATCAGGCCCAGTGACCCCCCTCCATCACCAGCACCGAGGACGACACCCGTGAGTAGCCAGGACGACCTGTTTCACCCCGTGATCGAACTGCCCGAACCCACCCGCCAGGCACGGTACGACCGCCTCATCGGCCTGGATGCAGTCAAGCGTCAACTGCGTAAGGAGGCCGTCCTCCTGGCGGACCCCGATCGACTGCACGCGTGGGCACGTCAACACCACCCGGGGACAGAGCCTGCTGCGCTCCAGCTGTTCGCCGACCGCGCACCGCTGTTCGTCTTCGCAGGGGACGTCGGTTCGGGGAAGTCCGCCCTCGCGGAGTCCTTCGGATGTGACCTGGCCGAACAGCTCGACCTGCCGGTCCACCTATACCGGCTCAAGCTCGCCACACGAGGCAGCGGCCTGGTCGGTGAGATGACCGCGCTGATCGGAGACGCCTTCTCGTATGTACACGAGCAGGGCCGCCGGGCACGCGACACCCGCGGTGTCAACACTGTCCTCGTCCTGGTCGTCGACGAAGCCGACGCACTCGTCCAGTCCCGCGAGGCACAGCAGATGCATCACGAGGACCGTGCCGGAGTGGACGCCTTCCTCGCCGGTGTGGACAGCCTCGCCGGCGCTCGACTCCCTGTCCTGGTCGTACTGTGCACCAACCGCGTCGGCGCACTCGACCCCGCTCTCATGCGCCGCGCCGCGGCGACCTTCACGTTCGTCCGCCCCGACGACCAGCAGCGCCGTGCCGTACTCACCCGGGCTCTGCACGGCATCACCGTCCGCCCGGACACCTTCGACAAACTCGTCCAGCTCACCGGCCCGGACACAGACCGTCCGGGCTACACCTTCTCCGACCTCACCCAGCGCCTCATCCCGGCGGCAATCCTGCAGGCCTTCCCCGACGGGCCCCTCCGCGACGAACACCTCCTCACCGTCGCCAACGAACTCGCCCCCAGCCCCGTCTTCGCAGAGACGCCCTGATGATCTCCCTGCCCGCGCCCAGCGCAACAGGAGTACGGATCGCAGGCGACCAATATCAGTGGCAGCTCGCATGGCAAGGATGCGTGACCGCCGTCCGCGACGCCTCCATCCACACGCCCAATCCGGTCGTCGCGGTCGGCGTCGAAGTCGACGGCGTCGGCAACCTCGACGATGTCGTCCTGTACCGTGCCACCCCGCCGCACACCTACGCCCAGGTCAAGTACGCCGTCGACAGCAGTAACCCCGTCAACGAGGACTACCTGCTCCAGCCCAGCGACTCCGGCGGTCCGTCGATCCTGAAGAAGATCGCCCGCACTTGGCGCCAACTCACCGCCGACGGTACCCCGGTGGACTTGGCTCTCATCAGTAATCGTGCCCCCGACCCCGGAGACCCGTTGGTCTCGCTCCGCGATTCCCGCACCCAGCTACTGATGCCCAAAGCTGGCCAACAAGGCTCCAGATCAGCAAAAGGTACTGCTCGACGACGATGGGCGGTGGGCGCCGACCTGACCGAAGCCGAGCTCCGCGACCTGCTAGAGGTGCTCCGCTTCGACCTTGCTCGTGACCCGACCCACCTTCACGACCACGTTCAGTCGCTCATGCTCGCCGCAGGCTTGCGCCCGGACGATGCGGCGATCCATATCGGGGCCGACTGGGTGGCCCGCCAGGTGCGAGACGGTCAGCGGACCCTGACCCTCACGGCGATCACCGAAGCCATCGACTCCCTACAACTAAAGGCCGGACCCACCCGCGCCGTGGTGTCCATCGCCACCCTCAAGCCGGACCCCGCGACAGGAGACGCCGACTACGCCCTCGACTGGGCCGACCGCTTCGACGGCGCGTCCCCCTACGTCAAGCGCCGCCCCCAAGCTCCCGCGACCTGGGCCCAACTACAGGCGGAGATTGAAGCCGCACCCCACAGGATCCCGCCGGGAAGAACTGCCGTTGCGATCACCGGCAGCCTCCGGCTTGCTCCCGCTTTCCTCGTCGGCAGCGCCTTCCGTATGGTGACCGGCGCGGACCTCGCCGTCATGCAACGCGGCCTACTGTGGTCCTCCGCCGACCCGTACGACGCCGTGCTCACACCCGCACAAGCCGAGTACAGGATCGGCCAGGGCCCGGACCTGGCCGTGGCCATCGCTGTGGCCACGGACCCCACCGACGACGTACTGCACTTCCTGCGAGACCAGGGCCTCCCGGTATCCCAGCTCCTGGTGCTCCGGCCGCCGACCGGCGCCAAAGACAATTCCATCCCGAACTCCGCGACTGCCAACGCCTTGGCCGTCGGAATCCGTGACACAGTGCGCCGCGCCAGCCGCAACGCCCCGCGCGTCCACCTCTTCCAGGCCAGCCCCATGGGCCTGGCGCTGATGCTCGGCCACCGGTGGAACCGGCTGCGCCCCACGGTGGTGTACGAAGATGTGGCAACCGAGCGGATCTACGAAGAAGCCTTCACGATCGACGCCTGACCGAGCCCACCCTGGGTGCGTACGGGCGCTCGGGAGGCACCTGGACCTATGTGGTAGTAGGTCGGGGGCGGTCGGCCAGTGGCACCAGGGCGGTTCTGCGTCCTAACAGAGCCCCAAGAGTGAGGACGAAGGTGGCGGGCCCGTCGGTGAACAACCAGTTGGTGGCGTCCGCACCGTGTTCCTCGACGGTACGACGCCAGTGGTGGACCACATAACGGACGAACGCCTCGTGGTGTTCGGTCGTGTCGGGGATATTCCCCGGCTGGGTACGGATGACCAGCGCCCCGATGCACCGGTTTCCTTCGGGATCGCCATGCTGGGCTTGACCCGGAAGGACATAGACCTCGCTCGCGCCGCGCTCGGCTGCGTACAACGCGTCTCGTACCAGTCCCTCATTGTCCGAGAGCGCCACGATCAGCGCGATCCTGTTGGTTCGTAGCCCTGCCGTTGTCCCGCTGCCCGCGCGGGCCGTGAACTGATGCCACGACGGTTCCTGCCCGGGGCCGGCGAACGCATCGCGCAACCGGAGCAGGTCGCTTTCTCCAGGCGGGAGCTTCAGTGCGCTGTCAAGCCGCACGGAGGCAAAGGAGGACTGGCCTCGCTCCTCCGACTGCCCCATGACGCGTGCGACGATCCGCCGCCGGGGCGCAGGGACCCGCAGATGCCGTCGGTCGGACTCCTCTTCCCCAGGCGACTCGGCGAACACGCTCACGTTCTCGTGTAGTTGGGCACGCAGCATTCCGCCGAGACGATACGCGTCTGCATGTCGGGCGGTGACATAGAACGAAACAGACCCGGGTGCCTCTCCTGCGCCGATCGTCTGCTCTTCGAGCCTGGCCTGCATTACCCGGTATGCGAAGGCCACCCGGTCGGACACCTCGATGTCGCCCAGCAGTGCGTCCGGTTCCACGACGAAACAGGCGGCATGGCGCTGCAGCGCATCGTCCTGCATCTCGCGCAGTCGTGTTCGGTCCCAGTGAGAGTTGGCCCCGAGATAGATGACGATGCCGACCCCCTCCTTACTCCGCAGCACGTGCGTCGCCCAGGCAACGAGCAGCACGGCGAGGATGGCGACGGCCATCAGCCCGAACAGTGAATCGCCGACAACCGGCACGGCCTGCACCAGATTCGGCAGCAAACCCAGCGCGAGCGCGGCGGCAGTAGTGGCAAGCAGAGACCACATGCCTTCACGTGACAGCAGAAATGTCCATACCCAGGACTTCCGCCGCTGCATCCCACCCGCCCCCATCGCCTACCGCCTACCGAATGATGCTCTGCATATCGCCGTCAACTGGTCGGTGACATGTTCCCGCGGGCCTGGCCAGACTCGCAGGTGAGCGCTGTCACCTTGAGTAACGTACTGCTCCAACCCGCACTCCGCCTTGAGCAAGGGAGGTTCAACCCGTGTGTAGCGCTCAATGGCCAAGATCGTGAGACAGACTCCGTGGCCACTGAGTGAGACAACCGCCAGAACCCCAGGTCATTTCAGCGGAATAAGTCATTCCGAATTAGGGCCTACATTTTCGCCACTTCGCCGTGGGGGTGCGGATGAGTGGCGACTGACGGCCGGCTGTGGCTTGTCGCGCAGTTCCCCGCGCCCCTAGGTGCGTTGGTCCGCCGCCGATTGCTCCGCGACCTGCGTAGTCGTCGCGGCCTCCTCGTGTGCCAGCCTGTGCGGCCACCACACCTTCGGGCCCACGTCCAGGAACAGGGACGTCACCAGGACCGAGCGGACGATGAACGTGTCCAGGAGGACGCCCAGGGCCACCGCGAAGCCGATCTCGGCGAAGGCGACCATGGGGAGCGTGCCGAGGGCGGCGAAGGTGCCGGCCAGGACCAGGCCCGCGGAGGTGATGACCGCGCCCGTTGCCGCCAGTCCGGTCACCACGCCGGGGCGGGTGCCCTGGCGGGCCGCCTCCTCCCGGATGCGGGTGGTCAGGAAGATGTTGTAGTCGATGCCCAGGGCCACCAGGAAGACGAAGACGAACAAGGGGAAGTCCGTCGTCTCTCCCGCGTAGTCGAACAGGTACCTGAAAGCGAGCGCGCTGATTCCCAGGGCCGCCGCGAACGACAGGATCACCGTCCCGATCAGCAGCAGCGGGGCGATCAGGGCGCGCAGCAGTGCGCACAGGATCAGCATGACGACGATCAGCACCAGCGGGATGATCAGCAGATTGTCGTGCGTGGTCGCCTTGTCCATGTCGAGCAGGGCGGCCGTACCGCCGCCGACCTGGGCATCGGCGTCCGGTACCGCGTGGACGGCGTCCCGGACGTGTTCGACGGTCTGCTTCGCCGCCTCGCTGTCCGCCGGGTCGGTCATGGTCGCCTCGAAGAGGACCTTGCCCTCGTACGACGGTTTCGTGCCCGGTGGCAGGCCCAGCGAGTCGGGGACGACGCCGTCGGTGGCGGCCACCGCCTCGCCCACCTGCCGTGCCTGCGCCTGGTTGCTGATGATGACCAGGGGATCGCCGCTGCCCGCCGGGAAGTAGCGTGCGGAGACCTCCTGGCCGACGATCGAGTCCGGCTTCCCGGTGAACGCGTCCGCGTTGCTGATGCCCTCGGCGCGCAGCTGGATCAGGCCCAGCGAGCAGACCGCGAGGATCAGCGCGGTGGCGCCCCACACCATGCGGGGACGGCGGGCGATACGGCGGCCCATGCGGGCCCACACACCCCGGTCGATGCGGTCGGGGTCGCCGAAGCGCGGGGTCGCGGGCCAGAAGATCCAGCGGCCGAAGATCACCAGCAGGGCGGGGAAGAGGGTCGTCATCGCCAGCAGGGCGACCGCCACGCCGATCGCCGCGACCGGTCCGAGACCGCTCGTCGAGTTCATCTCCGCGGCCAGCAGCACCAGCATGCTCAGCACCACGGTCGCGCCGGACGCGATCACGGCCGGGCCCGCGCGGTGCAGGGCCAGGGCCATCGCCTCGTGCCGGTCCTCGTGGCGGTGCAGCTCCTCGCGGTAGCGGGCGACGAGCAGCAGGGCGTAGTCCGTCCCCGCGCCGAAGACCAGGACGGTGAGAATGCCCGCGCTCTGGCCGTTGACCGTCAGGCCCGCGTGCTCCGCGAGCAGGTAGATGAGGGCCTGTGCGGTGAACAGGGCGGCGATGACCGAGAGCAGCGGGACCAGGATCAGGGTGGGGCTGCGATAGGTGATCAGCAGCATCACGATGACGACGCCCATCGCGGACAGCAGCAGCGTGGAGTCGATGCCCTCGAAGGCCTCGGAGAAGTCGGCGGAGGTGCCGCCCGGGCCGGTGATGTGCACGGCGAGGCCGCTACCGCCCTCGCCGGTCACGTCCCGGATGGTGTCGACCGCGGGCGCGATCTCCTCCCAGCCCTTCTCGTCCATCGTGATCGGTACGAGGATCTGGGCCGCGCGCGGATCCGTCTCACGGTCGAAGACCGGGCCGCGGGTCTCCGCGCCGCGGATGCCGTGGTCCCGGAGCTCCTTGATCTGCCGTGCGTCCTCCTCGATCTGCGCCCGGTCCTGGGCGGTCAGACCGTCCGCGCGGGCGTAGACGACGACCGCGGGGATCTGCTCGGGCCTGAAGTCCTCGGAGATCTTGAGGACTTGGGTGGACTCGGCCGAGCCGGGCAGCCAGGAGGCGGCGTCGTTGTCCTGGGCGTCGGTGAGTTTCTGCGCGAAGGGCGCGGTCAGGAGCAGCGCGACGACCCACAGCGCCAGGACGACCCACTTGGCGCGCCGTCCGCACACGAGATGCCCGATGCCTCGCTTGTCACTCATACCAACCCCCGCAACCACGCCCCGTAAGGGGTGCGGGGCCGCGACATGTGCGGCTCCGCCGCACAGGCGCGATCAGCCACATACGGCCCGCACCGGACAAATGACCGTACCCATCGGGAACCCGTGCGGCCAACCCCCGGAGGGCATGGCAGTCTTGGGTCATGGCCGCGCAGATCAACCCCAGCATTCTGTCCGCAGACTTCGCCCGCCTCGCGGACGAGGCGAAGGCGGTGGACGGAGCCGACTGGCTCCACGTCGACGTCATGGACAACCATTTCGTCCCGAACCTCACGCTCGGTGTGCCGGTCGTAGAGTCGCTCGCCCGTGCGACGGAGACTCCGCTGGACTGCCATCTGATGATCGAGGCCCCCGATCGGTGGGCGCCCCAGTACGTAGAGGCGGGGGCCGGTTCCGTCACCTTCCACGTCGAGGCGGCCGCCGCTCCGGTCCGGCTCGCCCGGGAGATCCGGGCCAAGGGCGCCCGCGCCTCCATGGCGCTCAGGCCCGCGACGCCCATCGAGCCGTACGAGGATCTGCTCCCCGAGCTCGACATGCTCCTGATCATGACGGTCGAGCCGGGCTTCGGGGGACAGGCGTTCCTCGACATCATGCTCCCGAAGATTCGCCGCACCCGCGAGTTGATCAGCAAGCACGGCCTCGAACTCTGGCTCCAGGTCGACGGCGGAGTCTCGGCCTCCACCATCGAGCAGTGCGCCGACGCCGGGGCCGATGTCTTCGTCGCCGGATCGGCCGTGTACAACGCGTCCGACCCGGCCGAGGCGGTACGTGCACTGCGCACCCAAGCCGAGGAGGCGACCGCCAAGGCGAGCTGGGCATGCGGCCACTGAGCCACAGCAACGTGAACGGCTCCCATCAGGGCTGATCAAGTCCGCCGGATCTGCAAGGATGAACGGCGAATCCAGAGTGTGAACAGCAGTGAGGAGATGGCCGTGTCGGGTATGTCGGCGGGCCGGTCAGCCATGCGGATGGGACCCGCTGAGCTGGTGCAGGCGGCGGCCATGGCCCGCCGCTTCTACCTTGAGGGCAAGTCCAAGATCCAGATCGCCGAGGAGTTCGGCGTGAGCCGCTTCAAGGTGGCCCGGGTCCTGGAGACCGCCCTCGAGCGGGATCTCGTACGCATCGAGATCCGTGTGCCCGCCGAACTGGACGCCGAGCGCTCGGACGCGCTGCGCGCCCGGTACGGCCTCAGGCACGCCGTCGTGGTGGAGTCGCCGGCCGAGGCGGAGGACTCGCCCGACCCCGAGAACCTCGGGGAGACGGCCGCCGACCTGCTCGGCGAGCTCGTCAACGAGGGCGATGTGCTCGGTCTGGCCTGGGGCCGGTCCACCATCCACATGGCGGCCGCCCTCGACCGGCTGCCGCCGTGCACGGTCGTGCAGTTGACGGGCGTGTACGACGCCGGGACCGCCGAGCGCGGTTCGGTGGAGGCGGTACGGCGGGCCGCGCAGGTGTCGGGCGGCGACGCGCACCCGATCTACGCCCCGATGCTGCTGCCGGACGCGGCCACCGCGGCGGCGCTGCGCAACCAGACGGGGATCGCCCGGGCCTTCGAGTACTTCGACAAGGTCACGGTCGCCTGTGTCTCCATCGGCTCCTGGGGACCGGGTGTCTCCACGGTGTACGACATGCTCAGCGAGGAGGAGCGGGCGCACTACTCGACCCTCGGCGTCGCCGCGGAGACCTCCGCGCACCTCTTCGACGCCGACGGGCGCCGGGTGGGCCGGGACCTGGGTGAGCGGTGCATCACGGTCAAGGCGGACCAGCTCCGCCGTATCCCCGAGGTCGTCGCGATCGCGGGCGGGGCGCGCAAGGCGATGGCCATCGACGCCGTGCTGCGGTCCGGGCTCGTCACCAGCCTGGTCACGGACACCTCGGCGGCGGACGTGCTGCTGACGGCGGGTCAGACGCCGAAGCCGGCGCTGAACCGGGCTGACCCGGACGGCCCCTGACGGAAGGTCATGCGGGGGCGGCCGTGGCAGCGTGGGCGACATGCTGCTGCGGTTCGTCCCCCGGGTGCTGGTCTGTCTCCTCCTTCTGCTGACGGGGTGCGCGGCCGACGGCGGCGGTCCGCGGTGGGCCGCCGGCATGGCCACCGTCCAGGAGTCGCGGCTGCCCGCCCAGGCCCGCGAGACGCTCGGCCTCATCGACGCGGACGGGCCGTTCCCGTACGGGAAGGACGGCAGTGTCTTCGGGAACTTCGAGCGGCGGCTGCCCGCCCACAAGCGCGGTTACTACCACGAATACACCGTCCCCACGCCGGGCTCGCGCGATCGCGGGGCCCGGCGCATTGTCACCGGGCAGGGCGACGAGATCTACTACACCGATGATCACTACGACTCGTTCAGGGCGGTACTGAGATGACGGCGGTCGTGGCCACGCTGGACCTAGACGGGGTCACCGACAAGGCGGGCCTGATGGCGGCCTGTGCCCGGGACCTGCTGCTGCCGGACTACTTCGGGCACAACTGGGACGCGCTGGCCGACGTCCTCTCCGACCCGGGGCTGTGGCCCGAGGACACCGCCGGGGACAGAGTCGTCGTCGTACGGAACTGGCAGCCGTACGCCGAGGCGCGGCCGGACGAGTGGGCCCTCGCCCGTGAGGTGTTCTCGCAGGCCTCCGCGCTCACGGTGACCCTCGCGCTCGGAGGATCCTCCTAAGGCGCCTCTGACCTGCTTGGACGATCCGTCCGGGCATCGCATTCCGGTGGACATGGGACAATGAAGTACGTGCTCTTCCCCCTGGCTGACCTGTCCGGGGGCCACCTCTGAACGACTGGGATGTGCAGCACGTGCGTTTCCTCAATGACATCCAGCCCGCGTACGACCTGACGTACGACGACGTCTTCATGGTCCCCAGCCGCAGCGCGGTCGGCTCGCGTCAGGGTGTGGACCTCAGTGCCCCGGACGGCACGGGCACCACGATCCCGCTGGTCGTCGCCAACATGACCGCCATCGCCGGACGCCGTATGGCCGAGACGATGGCCCGGCGCGGCGGCCTGGTCGTCATCCCGCAGGACATCCCGATCGAGGTCGTCACCGACGTCGTGTCCTGGGTGAAGAGCCGCCACCACGTCCTGGACACCCCGATCGTGCTGGCCCCGCACCAGACCGTCGCCGACGCGCTGGCCCTGCTGCCCAAGCGGGCGCACAACGCCGGTGTGGTCGTCGACGGGGACGGCCGGCCCGTCGGTGTCGTCACCGACCAGGACCTGACCGGCGTCGACCGCTTCACTCAGCTCGAGGTCGTCATGTCCAAGGACCTGGTGCTGATCGACGCGGACATCGACCCGCGCGAGGCCTTCAACCGCCTGGACGCGGCCAACCGCCGCTACGCCCCCGCCGTGGACAAGGACGGCCGGCTGGCCGGCATCCTCACCCGCAAGGGCGCGCTGCGGGCGACGCTGTACACGCCGGCCGTCGACGCCCAGGGCAAGCTGCGCATCGCCGCCGCCGTCGGTATCAACGGCGATGTCGCGGGCAAGGCCAAGCAGCTGCTCGACGCGGGCGTCGACACGCTCGTCATCGACACGGCGCACGGCCACCAGGAGTCGATGATCGGCGCGATCAAGGTGGTGCGGGCGCTCGACCCGCGGGTGCCGATCGTCGCGGGCAACATCGTGTCCGCCGAGGGTGTGCGGGATCTGATCGAGGCCGGCGCCGACATCATCAAGGTCGGTGTGGGTCCCGGTGCCATGTGCACCACCCGCATGATGACCGGCGTGGGCCGGCCGCAGTTCTCGGCCGTGCTGGAGTGCGCCGCCGAGGCGAAGAAGTACGGCAAGCACGTCTGGGCCGACGGTGGTGTCCGGCACCCGCGTGACGTCGCGATGGCGCTGGCCGCCGGCGCGTCCAATGTGATGGTCGGCTCGTGGTTCGCGGGCACCTACGAGTCCCCGGGCGACCTTCAGCAGGACGCCGACGGGCGGCTCTACAAGGAGTCGTTCGGCATGGCGTCCGCGCGTGCCGTGGCCAACCGTACGTCCGAGGAGTCGTCGTACGACCGGGCCCGCAAGGCACTGTTCGAGGAGGGCATCTCCACCTCCCGGATGTTCCTGGACCCGGCCCGGCCTGGCGTCGAGGACCTGATCGACTCGATCATCGCGGGCGTCCGCTCCTCCTGCACCTACGCCGGCGCGGGCTCCCTGGAGGAGTTCGCCGAGAAGGCGGTCGTGGGCATCCAGAGCGCGGCCGGCTACGCGGAGGGCAAGCCGCTGCACGCCAGCTGGAGCTGAGCGCTCCGCCGGCTGAGCGGTGAGGTGCCGTCGTGGCTGGTCGCGCCCGCGCGGCGGTAGCCGCACATCGATACGGCCCCCGTGGAAATTCGGGGGCCGTTCGCGTTCCCGGGCCCTACCGTCGGGTGTATGGAGATCACTGTCTGCCGGGCCGCCGATGTGGCGCTGCTCGACCGTTGCACGGGCTCACCCGGAGCCACGTCCTTCCACGCCCGGCGGTTCGCGCGGCAGGAGGCGGGGCAGTGCACGTACCTCGTGGCCTGGCTGGACGGCCGGCCCGTGGGGCACACCGAGATGCGCTGGGTCGGGTGCGAGTCACCCGAGGTCGCCGTGGACTGCCCGGAGATCGGCGGGCTGGACGTCTTTCCGGCGGAGCTCCGGTCGCGCGGTATCGGGACCGCGCTGATCCGCGCCGCCGAGCGGCTGGCCGGGGAGCGCGGGCTGACGGTCGTGGGGATCGGAGTCGGCAAGGACAACCCGCGCGCGGCCGCCCTGTACGCCCGCCTCGGGTACCGCCCGCTGGTCGACTACGCGGACCGCTGGTCGTACGAGGACCACGACGGAACGACCCGGGAGTGCGTCGACGCCTGCACGTTCCTCGTCAAGGATCTGCCCTGATCAACCCGTGTGCAACGAACACCCGCCACCTCGCGATGAACGCAAGGATCTTGCGGATGTGCGCAAGGTTGCTGCATTACGACCGTGATGCCCCGGCTCATAGGGTCATGCGCTGTACTCGAATGCAGTGACGAAGGAGTCAACGCGTGCTCGACCAAGGCGCACCCCCGCAACAGCGCACATCACGGTCCCCGGGAGTCGGTGCGCGCCTTGTGCGGCGCAAGCCGGTGGAACGTCTGGTCGCCGAGGGGGGCCAGGGCGAGGGCGGCAGCCTTCGGCGCTCCCTCGGGCTCTGGCAGCTGACCATGATCAGCATCGGTGCCACGCTCGGCACCGGCATCTTCGTCGTCCTCGGTGAGGCCGTGCCCAAGGCCGGACCGGCCGTCACCCTGTCCTTCGTGATCGCGGGCCTGACGGCACTGTTCTCGGCCCTGTCCTACGCCGAACTCGCGGGCACGATCCCGGTCGCCGGGTCCTCGTACTCGTACGCGTACGCGACGATGGGCGAGCTGGTCGCCTGGGTCTGCGGCTGGTGTCTGATCCTGGAGTACGGCGTCTCGGTCGCGGCCGTCGCCGTCGGCTGGGGCGAGTACCTCAACGAACTGCTCGACGGGACCATCGGCGTCACCATCCCGGACGCGCTGTCCGCTCCGCCCGGCGACGGCGGGATCTTCAACCTGCCGGCGCTGATCGTCGTACTCCTGGCCATGGCCTTCCTGCTCGGCGGGGCGAAGGAGTCCGCGCGGGCCAACACCGTCATGGTCGTCGTGAAGATCGCCGCGCTGGTGCTGTTCTGCGCCATCGGTGTCCAGGGTTTCCGCTCCGGCAACTACGAGCACTTCATGCCGCTCGGCATGGCGGGTGTGAGCGCGGCCGGGGCGACGCTGTTCTTCTCGTACATCGGGTTCGACGCCGCCTCCACCGCCGGTGAGGAGGCGAAGAACGCGCAGCGTGACCTGCCGCGCGCGATCATGCTGTCGCTGGTCATCGTGACGGCGCTGTACGTCCTCGTCGCGGCCGTCGCCGTCGGTGCCAAGCCCTGGCAGCGGTTCGGGGACTCGGAGGCGGCGCTGGCCCAGATCATGCGCGAGGTGACCGGGCAGACCTTCTGGGGGACCCTGCTGGCGGCCTGTGCCGTCATCGCCATCGCGAGCGTCGTCCTGACCGTGCTCTACGGCCAGACCCGTATCCTCTTCGCGATGTCCCGGGACGGGCTCGTGCCGAAGGTGTTCGCGCGGGTCCACCCCAGGACCGGCGCGCCCCGCGCCAACACGGTCATCGTGTCGCTGTTCTGCGGTGTCCTCGCCGCCGCGATCCCGCTGGGCCAGCTCGCCGACGCCACCAGCATCGGCACGCTCTTCGCCTTCGCGCTGGTCAACATCGCCGTCGTGGTGCTGCGCCGGAGCCGTCCGGACATGCCGCGCACCTTCCGGGTGCCGCTGTCCCCGGTGCTGCCCGCGCTGGGGCTCGGGTTCTGTCTCTGGATGATGGGCAGCCTGTCCGCCGTCACCTGGGTGGTCTTCGGAGTCTGGATGGCCGCCGGGCTCGTGTTCTACTTCGTGTACGGCTATCGCCGCTCCCGTCTCGCGACGCCCGAGGCGTTCCCGTCCCGCAACACCTGAGAGCTGATCCACCCACCGTGCTCAACGATCTCGACGAACGCATCGTCCACGCCCTCGCCGAGGACGCCCGCCGCTCCTACGCGGACATCGGGCAGATCGTCGGTCTCTCCGCGCCCGCCGTGAAACGGCGTGTGGACCGGCTGCGTGCCACCGGAGCCATCACCGGCTTCACGGTCCGGGTCGACCCGTCGGCCCTCGGCTGGGAGACCGAGGGGTTCGTCGAGATCTACTGCCGGCACAACACCTCGCCGGACACCATCCGGCGGGGCCTGGAGCGCTACCAGGAGGTCGTCGCCGCGTCGACCGTCACAGGGGACGCGGACGCCGTCGTGCAGGTCTTCGCCTCGGACATGCGGCACTTCGAGCGGGTGCTCGAACGGATCGCGGGGGAGCCGTTCGTGGAGCGGACCAAGTCGGTGCTGGTGCTGTCGCCGCTGCTGCGGAGGTTCTCCTCGGGGGCGCCTGGGTGAGGGGTGGTGCGGTCGTGGGGCGGGTGCGGGTGCGTCGTGGCCGTTCGCGCAGTTCCCCGCGCCCCTGAAAGCACGTCGCCCGGTCCCACATCCAGACCCCGGGCTCTACTCCGCCGTCTTCCTCGCCAGCGCGTTGTTGTCCATCGAGTTGTGCACGCTGAAGCTCACCGCGTCCGAGCGGTAGCGGTCGTCCGACCACTCCACCGGGCGCCCCTCACGGGTCGTCGTCACCCGGCGGACGCGCAGCAACGGGCTCGTGCGGCGGACCTCCAGGAGCTCCGCGTCCTGCGCGCCCGCCGAGACCGCGTCGATCACGTGCTCGCCGTAGGCGAAGACCAACCCCGTGTCGTCGTACAGGCGTTGGGTCACCGACGGACAGTCCGGCTCGATCGGTTCGACGGCGGGGGAGATCCAGTCGGCGTACACGGTCCGCTCCAGCAACACCGGTTCGCCGTCCAGGCCGCGCACCCGCAGGACGTGCAACACCTGTGTGCCGGCGCGTAGTTGGAGACGTACCGCGTCCTCCTGGGTCGCCGGCCGGTACCCCTGCGCGACCACCCGCCCCGTCGCCTCGCGGCCCATCGCGCGGGCCCACTGGGCGAAGCTGCGCAGTTCGGCGAAGCTCTGGCTGCGACGGCTGGCCAGGACCACCCGGCGGGCGCCCTGGCGGGAACCGATGAGGCCCTCGGCGGTCAGCGCGGCGACGGCCTGGCGGACCGTGCCGCGCGAGACGCCGTAGTGGGCCGCGAGGTCCGTCTCGGCGGGCAGCCGGCTGCCGACTGTGTACTCCTCGCGGTCGATCGCCCGGCGCAGGGCGTCGGCGATCTCCTCGTGTCGCGCCGGCATGCTTCCCCTCCGAGTCGGCTGCTGTGCACAGCGTGACCAGCGTAGTCGACATCCGTCAGGCAGCCGAGAGAAGCCTGATCGTCAGGGAGAACAGGGGCCACTGTTTCGCCAGTGTTTACGGAATCGATACCGGCAGCGGTCTTACTGAGGCCAACTTGTTCAGACAAGTTATCTGACACAAGTTCTCTCGCCTCTTCTCGCCTCTTCGCTCCGCGTCCCCTGGAGAAGCCGTGACCGTGTCCCTGCCGAGAACCGCCGCCCTCGGCGTCATCGCCGCCCTCGCCCTGAGCGCCTGTGGTGCCGCCCCCGAGAACTCCTCGACCACCGCCGACGGCAAGAACGCCGCCACGGCCACCTCCGCCGCCGACTTCGGCGGACTCGACGCCCTGGTGACGGCGGCCAAGAAGGAGGGCACGCTCAACGCCATCGCGCTGCCGCGCGACTGGGCCAACTACGGCGCCCTCATCGACGGCTTCGAGAAGAAGTACGGCATCAAGATCACCGTCGAGAACCCCGACGGCGCCAGCCAGGACGAGATCAACGCCGTGACGTCCCGCAAGGGGCAGGACCGGGCCCCCGACGTGCTCGACCTCGGCAGCTCCTTCGCCATCAGCGCGGCCCAGCAGGGGCTGCTGGCGCCGTACAAGGTGGCCTCCTTCGCCGACATCCCGGCCGGGCAGAAGGACGCGCAGGCACGCTGGTACAACGACTACGGCGGCTACATCTCCATCGGCTGCGACGCCAAGCGCGTCACGACCTGTCCGACCACCTTCGCCGACCTCCTCAAGCCCCAGTACAAGGGCCAGGTCGCCCTCAACGGCAACCCCACCAAGTCCGGCTCGGCCTTCGGCGGCGTCTGGGCGGCCTCGCTCGCCAGCGGCGGCTCCTTCGACGACATCCAGCCCGGCCTCGACTTCTTCAAGAAGCTGAAGCAGAACGGCAACTACACACCCGTCGAGTCGACCCCGGCCACCGTCGAGAAGGGCGAGACGCCGATCAGCATCGACTGGGACTACCTCAACGCCGGGTACGCCGAGGAGTTCAAGTCCAAGGGCGTCGACTGGAACGTGTCCGTGCCGAGCGACGGCCAGTTCTCCCAGTACTACTCCCAGGCGATCAACAAGGACGCCCCGCACCCGGCGGCCGCCCGGCTGTGGCAGGAGTACCTCTACAGCGCCGAGGGCCAGAACCTGTGGCTCAAGGGGTACGCCCGCCCGGCCCTGATGGTCGCCATGGAGAAGGCCGGCACCCTCGACAAGACCGCCGCGGCCAAGCTGCCTGAGGTCTCCGGCACGCCGAGTTTCCCGACCGAGGCCCAGCAGAACAAGGCCAAGACGGTGCTCGGACAGGGCTGGGCGAAGGCCGTCTCCGGATGACGGCCACCGCCGTACGAGTGGACTCGGCGCCGACCGCTGCGAAGCGGCGGCGCCGGTCCCTCGGCTGGCTCGCCGTGGTCCCGCTGCTCGCGTTCGTCGCGCTCGCCTTCGGGTTTCCCGCCTGGGCGATCCTGGACGGGGCGTTCACCGCCAAGGACACGGGTGCGTTCAGCACGGCCAACCTGACCGCCTCGGTGCAGGGCGCCTACCTCACCGCCCTCCTCGGCAGCGTCAAGCTGTCCGCCGTCTCCGCGGTGCTCTCGGCAGCCCTCGGACTGCCGCTCGCCCAGGCCGTCGTGACCTCCCGGCACCGGGCGCTGCGCGAGGCCGTCCTCACCGCCTCCGGCGTCCTCGCCAACTTCGGCGGCGTCCCGCTGGCCTTCGCCTTCGTCGCCACCCTCGGCAACGCCGGTGTGCTGACACGGCACTTCGGCCTCACGGACAAGGGCTGGGACCTCTACAGCTTCTGGGGACTGGTGATCGTCTACCTCTACTTCCTCATCCCGCTGATGGTCCTCACCATCACCCCGGCCCTGGAGGGGCTGCGCGTCCAGTGGCGCGAGGCCGCGCAGAACAACGGGGCGACCCCCGCGCAGTACTGGCTCCACGTCGCCCTGCCCGTCCTCGCGCCCTCGCTGCTCGGCGGGCTCGTGCTGCTCTTCGGCACCGCCTTCGCCGCGTACGCCACCGCCGCCGCGATCGTGGGCAGCTCCATCCCGCTGATCACCCTCCAGATCGCCGACGCGCTCTCCGGCAACGTGCTCGTGGGCCAGGAGAACGTGGCGCTCGCCCTCAGCCTCGACATGGTCCTCATCGCGGGCCTGGTCATGGCCGTGTACCTGCCCCTGCAACGACGGAGCGCGCGATGGCTCGCCTGAACCTGTGGCGGTGGGGCGTCTGGGGCCTCGCCGGGCTGTACTTCCTGGTGCCGCTCGCCGCGTCGATCGTCTTCACGGTCGACGTGCCGGGGCAGGGCGTCACCTTCGACGCCTACACGCAGATCTTCTCCGCCGACGGCTTCACCTCCAGCCTGCTGCTCTCGCTGGAGCTGGCCGTCGTGACGATCGCCGTCGTCCTGCTGCTGATGGTGCCCGCCATGGTGGCGCTACGACTCGGTTCGCCGAAGCTCCGGCCGGTCGTCGAGGTGGTGTGCCAACTGCCGCTGGTGGTACCGCCGATCGCGTTGGTGGCCGGCATCATCACGGTCCTGAAGTGGGGGCCCGAACACCTCTCGCGCACCCCGCTGTTCCAGACGTTCGTGGCGATCCAGAACCCGGACTTCCCCGTCGTGCTGGTCCTGGCGTACGTCGTGATGGCCCTGCCCTTCGTGCATCGCGCCCTGGACGCCGGACTGCGCGCGGTCGACGTCCGCACCCTCGTCGAGGCCGCCCGCAGCTGCGGGGCGAGCTGGCCGCAGGCGCTGGTCCAGGCGGTACTGCCCAATCTGCGGGGCGCTCTCCTCAACTCCTCCTTCCTCACGCTGGCGTTGGTGCTCGGTGAGTTCACGGTCGCCCAGCTGCTCGGCTTCCAGCCCTTCGCCGTGTGGATCGTGAACGTCAGCGGCTCGCAGGCCCAGCTCTCCGTCGCCGTGTCCGTGCTCAGCCTGCTCGTGACGTGGGTGCTGCTCCTCGTCCTGGCCGGTCTCGGCGGACGCGCCCGAACTACTTCCCGGGGATGACCATGAAGACGCCAGAGAAAGCGGCCACCGTCGAATTCCGGGGCCTGCGCAGGGAGTTCGGTCCGACCGTCGCCCTCGACGGACTCGACCTGACCGTCCAGCCGGGTGAGCTCCTCGCCCTGCTCGGCCCCTCCGGCTGCGGCAAGACCACCGCGCTGCGCATGCTCGCGGGCTTCGAACACCCCGACGCCGGCGAGGTGCTGGTGGACGGCGAGGACGTCACCCGGGTGCCGGCCCACCGCCGTGACGCCGGGATGGTCTTCCAGTCGTACAGCCTCTTCCCGCATCTCGACGCGGTCGACAACGTGGCCTTCGGGCTGCGGATGCGGAAGGTGCGGCCGGCCGAACGGCGGGCGCGTGCCGTGGAGTTGCTGGAGCTCGTCGGCCTCGCCGACAAGGGCGGGCGCTTCCCGCACGAGCTCTCCGGCGGCCAGCAGCAGCGCGTCGCGCTGGCCCGGGCGCTCGCCCTGCGCCCCCGCGTGCTGCTCCTCGACGAACCGCTGTCGGCGCTCGACGCCAAGGTGCGGCTCACCCTGCGCGAGGAGATCCGGCGGCTCCAGCAGGAGCTCGGCATCACCACCCTGTTCGTGACCCACGACCAGGAGGAGGCCCTGTCGATGGCGGACCGGGTCGCGGTGATGCACGCCGGGCGGCTCGAACAGTGCGCGGCCCCGGCCGAGTTGTACGGCCGACCGGCCACCGCCTTCGTCGCCGAGTTCGTGGGGACGATGAGCCGGATCCCGGGACGGGTGGGCGACGGTGCCGTGGACGTGCTCGGGCAGCGGCTGCCCGTGGACGGGCCGGTGCCCGCGGCGGCCGAGGTGGACGTGCTGGTGCGGCCCGAGGCCGTCCGGGTCACCGCCGAGGACGACGGCAAGGCGCGGGTGGTCGCCACGTCCTTCCTGGGCGCGACCGTCCGGATCACCGTCCGGCTCGCCGACGGCACCGACGTGAAGGCCGACCTGCCCGCGCACGACGCGGCCGGGCTGGGGGCGGGCGCCGCGGTGAGCGTGGCACTGCCCGAGCGGCCGGTGCTGGTCGCCGAACGTGGCCGCTGACGGCCCTACGAACCACCGGTCCCCCCACACACCGGAATGCCAACCACTGACCCCCCACAGGAAAGAGACCGTCGTGACCCGACTCCCGCTCCAGGCCGTCCTGTTCGACATGGACGGCACGCTCGTCGACACCGAGCGGCTGTGGTGGGAGGCGGTGGAACAGGTGGCCGGGCGGACCCTGACCGAGGCGGACCGGCCGGAGGTGCTCGGCCGCGCGGTCGAGGACACCGCCGGCTGGCTGTCCGCGGCCACGGGCACCCCGGCCGGTGAGCTGGCGGACGTACTGCACCGGGAGTTCGCCGACCGCGTCCGCACCGGCATCGTGCCCCGCCCCGGCGCGCTCGGCCTGCTGCGCGCCCTGGCCCGCGAGGGGGTGCCCACCGCCCTGGTCACCGCCTCCCCGAGAGCGGTCGCCGACACGGTGCTCGCCTCGCTCGGCGCCGAGCACTTCGCCGTCTCCGTGACCGCCGACGACACACCCCGCACCAAGCCCGCCCCCGACCCCTACCTCGCCGCCTGCCGGGCCCTGGGCGTCGACCCCGCCGCCTGCGTGGCCGTCGAGGACACGGAGACCGGGGTGGCCTCCGCCGAGGCCGCCGGATGCGCGGTGCTCGCCGTGCCCTCGCTCGCGCCGATCGAGGCCGCGCCGGGCCGGACCGTGCTGGCCGGACTGGAGGAGGTCACCGTCGAGCGGCTCCGCTCCCTGCTGCCGTACCGGCTGCGCGTCATGACCTGGAACCTCTGGTACGGCGGCACCAAGGTTCACGACCACCGGGCCAAACAGCTCAAGGTCATCGCCGAGACCGGAGTGGACGTGGTCGGTCTCCAGGAGACGTACGGCACCGCCGCACAGGAGCTCGCCGAGGCCCTCGGCTGGCACCACCACCGGGCCGGGGTGAACCTGGGCGTCATCAGCCGCCACCCGATCACGGACACCTTCGGGGACCCGGAGGTCGGCTTCTACGGGGCGGCGGGTGTCCGCCTCCGGGTCGCCGACGGCGCCGAGGTGGACGTCTGGTCGGTCCACCTGGACTACGAGGAGTACGGGCCCTACGTGACGTCGGCCGCCCACGAGGGCGTGCGGCTCGCCCAGATGCGGGACGCGCTCGACAGGATCGACGAGAGCGTGCCCGTCGCCCTCGTCGGCGACTTCAACACCCCCTCGCACCTGGACTGGCCGGACATCGAGTGGCCGGTCACGAAGGCGGCCGAGGACGCGGGCTTCGCCGACTCCTACCGCCAGGCCCACCCGGACCCCGTCGCGGAGCCCGGTCACACCTGGTCGCCGGTCCAGGCCGCGCCGGAGCCGCAGGACCGGATCGACTTCGTGCTGCACCGCGGGCTGCGGGTCCTCGACTCCCGGACCTACGTCAGCGGTACCCCCCGGACCTGGCCCGATGTCGAGGACAACGACTGGCCTTCCGACCACGCCGCCGTGATCACCACTTTCTCGCTGGGCAGCGGGGCCGGGACTGTCTAGCATCGGTGTCATGACCTGGCGACATTGATCCACCAGCCGTGCCTCCCGAGGGCCGCCTCGGACGCCGTACCCACGACGTCCGTATCGCCCCTCCGGGAAGGCCTCATGACACTCTCACCCACACGTGTGCCCTCGACCGGCGTCCGCCGGCTGACGACCACGCTGTACGGCTACGCGTTCCTCGACGACTTCGTCCTGCTGTACCCGGTGTACGCGCTGCTCTTCGCCGACACCGGGATGTCGCTCTGGCAGATCTCCTCCCTGTTCGCCCTGTGGTCCGTCACCGCCGTGGTGCTGGAGGTCCCCTCGGGCGCTCTGGCGGACGCGGTCTCCCGACGGCTGCTCCTGTGGACCGGCCCGTTGTTCACCGCGGTCGGCTTCGCCCTGTGGGTGGTCGTCCCCGCGTACTGGGCCTTCGCGCTCGGGTTCGTCCTGTGGGGGGTCGGCGGGGCGCTCTGCTCCGGTTCCTTCGAGGCGCTGGCCTACGACGAGTTGGACCGGCTCGGCGCCGCCGACCGGTACGCGCGCGTGATGGGACGGGTGCGCGCGGCGCGGCTGGTGGCCACCATGGCGGCGATCGGTCTCGCCGGGCCGGTGTTCGCGCTGGGTGGCTACCCGGCCGTGGGCGCGGGCAGCGTCCTGGCCTGTCTGCTGGCCGCCGCCGTCGCGACCCGGCTCCCGGAGCACCGGACGCGGCCGGAGGCCGGGGGCGACGGCTGGTGGACGACCCTGCGGACCGGACTGGCCGTGGTCCGCGAGGACCGTTCCGTACGCGGCGCCCTGCTGCTGATCCCCGCCGTCGCCGCGGTGTGGGGCGCGCTCGACGAGTACACGCCCCTGCTGGCCCGCGACACCGGCGTGGCCGAGACGACCGTGCCCTACCTGGTCCTGCTCGTGTGGACCCTCGTCACCGCTGCGAGCCTGCTCACCGGGCCCGCCGAACGCCTGGGCACCACCGGGACGGCGTGGCTGCTGGCGGGCTCCGCGCTCGCCCTGGCCGTCGGCGCCGGGTCCGGTACCCCGGCCGGCATCGCCCTCGTCGGCCTCGCCTTCGGCGGGTTCCAGCTGGCCGAGGTGCTCGCCGACGTCCGCCTCCAGCACCGTATCGACGAGTCCCGCCGGGCCACCCTCACCTCCGTCGCGAGCCTGGGCACGGAGCTGGTCACGGTCGCCGCGTTCGGCGCGTACGCCCTGCTGGGGACCACCGCGGCCCACGGCACGGTCTTCGTGGTGCTGGCGGTGCCGTACCTGGTGACGGCGCTGGTGCTGGCGTCGGCTGGAAGGCGGGCTGCCACGGCACGACCGTGAAGTCCTCCGCCCTCCTTTGACCTTCCTGAAGGGGGCGGAGGTGACGCACTTCGGCAGGTCCTCCGGGCCCAGGTCGCCGCACTGCTGGAGAGGCGGACGGGAGGGTGCGCAACGAATCGCCGCCCCGCCCCGCGCGGACGCAACAAACCGCTTACCGGCGCGCAACGGCTCCTTCTTGTCCGCCCTGGTCAGCCCGCCGTACCGTCTAGGTGGCCCCCACATCCACCCTTTCGCCCCGGTGAGGACACGCATGCGTACCGCCCTGCTCCAGAGCTCCGGCCGCCCCGGCTCGGTCGTCGAGAACCTCAAGGTCCTCGACGAGGCCGCGGGCCGTGCCGCAGCCGCGGGCGCCGGACTGCTGGCCGCGCCGGAGATGTTCCTCACCGGGTACGCCATCGGCGACGACATCGCCCGCCTCGCGCAGCCGGCCGACGGGGACACCGCGGACGCGGTCGCGGAGATCGCCGGGCGGCACCGGGTCGCCATCGCCTACGGCTACCCCGAGCGCGACGCGGGCGCGGTGTACAACTCCGCGCAGCTCGTCTCCGCCGACGGCACCCGCCTCGCCAACTACCGCAAGACCCACCTCTTCGGCTGCTTCGAGCGCGACCACTTCACCCCGGGCGAGCGCCACGTCGTACAGGCCGAGCTGAACGGCCTCCGCGTCGGCCTGCTGATCTGCTACGACGTCGAGTTCCCGGAGAACGTCCGCGCGCACGCCCTCGCGGGCACCGACCTGCTGATCGTCCCCACGGCGCAGATGCACCCGTTCCAGTTCGTCGCCGAGTCGATGATCCCGGTGCGCGCCTTCGAGAACCAGATGTACGTGGCGTACGTCAACAGGGTCGGCCGGGAAGGGGAGTTCGAGTTCGTCGGGCTGTCCGTACTCGCCGGGCCCGACGGGGTGGCCCGGGCCCGTGCCGGACGCGAGGAGCAACTGGTGTTCGCCGACGCCGACCCGGTCCTCCTCGCCGCCTCCCGCGAGGCCAACCCGTATCTGCTCGACCGGCGCCCCGAGCTCTACGGGTCCCCGGCCTGAGCGTCTGAGCGTCCCCCCGTCTTTTCGTATTCGCTAGGAGTCCGTACCCCATGACGTCCACGGTGCCCAACGCCGTCCAGCACGCCGACGCGCAGCAGCCGCCGATCACCATGTTCGGCCCGGACTTCCCGTACGCCTATGACGACTTCCTCGCCCACCCGGCGGGCCTCGGCCAGGTACCGGCGACCGAGCACGGCACCGAGGTCGCGGTGATCGGCGGCGGGCTCTCCGGCCTCGTGGCCGCGTACGAGCTGATGAAGATGGGCCTCAGGCCGGTCGTGTACGAGGCCGACCGGATCGGCGGCCGACTGCGGACCGTGGGCTTCGAAGGACCGGGCACCGAAGGCCTCACCGCCGAGATGGGCGCGATGCGCTTCCCGCCGTCCTCCACGGCGCTCCAGCACTACATCGACCTGGTGGACCTGAAGACGCAGCCCTTCCCCAACCCCCTTGCGGAGGCGACCCCTTCGACGGTCGTGGACCTCAAGGGCGAGTCGCACTACGCCGAGACGGTCGACGACCTGCCGCAGGTCTACCGTGATGTCGCCGCGGCCTGGAACAAGTGCCTCGAGGACGGCGCCGACTTCTCCGACATGAACCAGGCCATGCGGGAGCGGGACGTCCCACGCATCCGCGAGATCTGGGCGAAGCTCGTCGAGAAGCTCGACAACCAGACCTTCTACGGTTTCCTCTGCGACTCCGAGGCGTTCAAGTCCTTCCGGCACCGTGAGATCTTCGGCCAGGTCGGCTTCGGCACCGGCGGCTGGGACACCGACTTCCCCAACTCCATCCTGGAGATCCTGCGGGTCGTCTACACCGAGGCTGACGACCACCACCGCGGTATCGTCGGCGGCTCCCAGCAACTGCCCCTCAGGCTCTGGGACCGCGCCCCCGAGAAGATCGTCCACTGGCCCTACGGCACCTCACTGGCGCAGCTGCACCCGAACGGCGAGCCCCGTCCGGCCGTGACCCGGCTGCACCGCACCGCCGGCAACGGGATCACGGTGACCGACGCCGACGGTGACATCCGCACCTACCGGGCGGCGGTCTTCACCGCCCAGTCCTGGATGCTGCTCTCCAAGATCGCCTGCGACGACTCGCTCTTCCCGATCGACCACTGGACGGCGATCGAGCGCACCCACTACATGGAGTCCAGCAAGCTCTTCGTACCCGTCGATCGGCCGTTCTGGCTGGACAAGGCCGTCGACGACAGCGGAAACCCGACCGGCCGGGACGTCATGTCGATGACCCTCACCGACCGTATGACCCGCGGGACTTACCTCCTCGACGACGGTCCGGACAAGCCGGCCACCATCTGCCTCTCCTACACCTGGTGCGACGACAGCCTGAAGTGGCTGCCGCTGTCCGCGAACGAGCGGATGGAGGTCATGCTGAAGTCGCTCGGCGAGATCTACCCCAAGGTCGACATCAGGAAGCACATCATCGGCAACCCGGTGACGGTGTCCTGGGAGAACGAGCCCTACTTCATGGGCGCGTTCAAGGCCAACCTGCCCGGCCACTACCGCTACCAGCGGCGGCTGTTCACGCACTTCATGCAGGACCGGCTGCCCGAGGACAAGCGGGGCATCTTCCTCGCGGGCGACGACATCTCCTGGACGGCCGGCTGGGCCGAGGGCGCGATCCAGACGGCGCTGAACGCGGTGTGGGGGGTCATGCACCACTTCGGCGGGGCGACCGACGCGACGAACCCGGGGCCGGGCGACGTCTACGACGAGATCGCTCCGGTGGAACTGCCGGAGGACTGAGCGACCGCCGTCCCGAGGGCCACCGGGCTGAGCACCAGGCCGCCGTACACGACCGGGTTCACCCAGCCCGGCACCAGTTCGGTTCCCTGCCCGGCCGAGGTGACGCACTCCACGCTGACCGGCAGGGCCATCCGCGTCACCACGTGGTCGCCGCGCGCACCGGCGGCCGCGCACATCTGGTCCGGGTCCAGGATGTAGAAGCCCCGCATGACGCCGTACGCGTACGCGCCGAGTGCGGCCGCGCCGGCGAGCACCGCCAGCAGTGCGCACGACGTGGCATCGGGCAGGCGCAGCCCGCTGCCGAGTTCCCGGTCGTAGGCGCGCTTGGCCAGCGCCAGCGCGGTGCCCGCGACCACGAACGGTGTCACGAGAGGTGCGAGGGTCAGGGTCAGGACGAGGAAAGCCGCCACGTGTGACCAGACAGGCCCGGTGGTCGTCCGGTTCCCGGGCGGTCGGGATCAGTCGGGCAGCGGGGTGAGCAGCATCCGTCCGGCGAACCCCACCGCCGTGTCCAGCCGCTCGGTGAACTCCCCGGCGACATCGGGCAGTCCGCGCAGCGCCCACAGGGCCCGGGCCGCCGTCCAGGTGGCGTCCCGCGCCCGCTCCAGGCTCCACGCGCCGAGCAGATGGGTGAGCGGGTCGGCGATCTGGAGGAGGTCGGGGGCCGGCATCAGATCTTCGCGGATGCGCTCCTCCAACGAGACGAGGAGGTCGCCCACGCGGTCGAACTCGTCCTCCACGTCGACGGGTTCGCAGCCGAGCGTACGACAGGTGTCCACGACGGCCAGCGCGAGATCGTGCCCGATGTGCGCGTTGATGCCCGCGAGCGCGAACTGAAGCGGGCGTACACCGGGATGCCGGCGGTACTGGAACAGGGGCCGCCAGCACGCGGGCGGACGGCGCTCGTCGGTCACCGTCTCGACCGCCTTCAGATACCGCTCGGCGAACCGCACGTCCAGCGTGATCGCGGCCCGGGCGTCCGTGAACCGGCCCGTGTCGATGCCTCGGTCGACCGCCTCGGTGACGGCGAGGTAGACACGGTTGAAGACCGCGATCCCGTCCCGTTGCGGAAGCGCCTCGTCCAGGGCGCGCATCCGGGAGACGACGGCGTCGACGGGAGTGACGAACTGTTCCAACTGCGGCATGCAGGCAGGGTCCCAGGCCTAGGCTGGCCGAAGTGTCGGCGGGACCGGTGCTTCCCCAGAACGGGGGAACGCCGCCGCCGTAGGGGGAGGGGATCAGCAGGTGCCAGGCCAACGTGCCCATCGCCTGGCCGAGCGCAGGGCCGGGCGCAGACGTGCCGCCCGGCGCAACGGCATGGTCGCGGCGGCCTCCGTCGTGGTCGCCGTGGGCACCGCGACCGGGATGATGTCCGCGCTGGACGACGGGCGGGGCTCCGACGAGGCCCGCCCCGAGGTGACGGACTCCCCGACCCTGGACCTCCGGCCTCCCGCGCCCTCACCGTCCCCCTCGGCCACCGGGTCGGCCTCCGCGTCCGCCTCCCCGAAGAAGAAGTCGGCGAGCCCGACGCCCTCGCCGACGAGGACCGAGAAGAAGCAGGCGACCGCGGCCGCCTCCACCCGCCTCTACCGCCACCCCGAGTCCCAGGTCCTCGACTGGGTCCGCGACAACCCCGGCGACGCGCGCCAGGACGTCATACGGTCCCGCATCGCCGACCAGCCGGCGGCCGTCTGGTTCGCCGACTACACGCCGGACACCATCACGGCACGCGTGCGTGCGGTCACCTCCGGGGGCGCGGCCCAGGGCCGGGTCCCGGTGGTCGTGGCGTACGGGATCCCGGACCGCGACTGCGGCGGTGCCTCCCAGGGCGGGGCGCCGGACCTCGACGCCTACGACGCCTGGATCGACAGGTTCGCCGCGGGGCTCGGCTCCGGCGAGGTCGTCGTGATCCTGGAGCCGGACTCGATAGCCCAGGCCGACTGTCTCTCCGCCGCTCAACGGGCCGACCGTTTCGCCTCGCTGGCCCGCGCCGGCCGCGTTCTCAAGGACGCGGACCCGAAGGCCCGTGTCTACTTCGACGCCGGTCACTCCGGCTGGCATCCCGCGGCCAAACAGGCCGATCTGCTGCGGCAGGCGGGCGCCGCCTCGGCCGCCTCCTCCGACGGCGTCTTCAGCAACGTCTCCAACTTCCACCGCACCGCCGACGAGATCACCTACGACCGACAGGTCCTGGACGCCCTCGGCGGCCCCGCGAGCCTCGGCGCCGTCATCGACACCAGCCGCAACGGCAACGGTGCCCCGGCCGACGGCGAGTGGTGCGACCCCGACGGCCGCAAGCTCGGCCGGAACCCGACCCTGAACACCGGCGAGGCACGTATCGACGGCTATCTGTGGGTGAAGCTGCCGGGGGAGTCGGACGGCTGCAAGGGCTCGCCGGGCACCTTCACCCCGTCGTACGCCTACGACTTGGCCTCGTCGTAGTCCTCGTAGGAGGAGGTGCCCAGGTCACCGAGCCGCTCCGGCCAGTGGTCCGGCTGTACCTCACGACGAGGCGCCCCGCGCCGCGGAGCGACCGGTTCAGGACTGCCGGTCGGGTACTGCCGCGGCCGGCCGGCTGAGCTTCGGACGGTCGCGGTCGCCGGCACGCAGCACGCCGGCGAAGGCCACCAGCCCGCTCGCCAGCACGGTCACCAGGGCGAACGACACCAGCAGACTGGTCGCCTGGGCGATGGCGCCGATCGCGCTGGGAGCGACCAGGCCGGAGGTGTACGTGATGGTCGCGACGCCCGCGATGGCCAGACTCGGGTTGGAGCCGCTGCGGCCCGCGGCGGCGAAGCACAGCGGGACGACCACCGCGATCCCCAGCCCCATGACCGCGAACCCGGCCATCGCCACCGCCGGATGGTTCGCCACGACGATGAGCAGCCCGCCGAGCACGGCCAGGACCCCGCTCGTGCGGACCGTGCGCACGGAGCCGTACCGGTCCACGATGCGGTCGCCGGCGAGCCGTGAGATCGCCATGGTGAGCGTGAAGCCCGTCGTGCAGGCGGCCGCGAGCCCCGCCGAGGTCTCCAGCTGGTCCCGCAGGTACACCGCCGACCAGTCCAGGCTGGCCCCCTCCGCGAACACCGCGCAGAAGCCGACGGCACCGATGAGCAGCGCGGACTTCGGCGGCAGTGCGAACCGGGGCGGCGGCTCCTCGTCCTCGGTGGGCTGGAGGTCCAGCACCCAGCGGCAGGCCAGCACACCGAGGACGGTGAGGACGGCCGCCGCCAGCGCGTGGTGCAGGCGGGCGTCGGAGCCCAGGTGGGCGGCGAGGGTGCCGGCCGCCGAGCCGACCAGGGTCCCCACGCTCCACATGCCGTGCAGGCTGGACATGATCGACCGGCCGAGGCGGCTCTCCACCTCGACGCCGAGCGCGTTCATCGCCACGTCCGCCATGCCGGCGGTGGCGCCGTAGACGAAGAGGGCCAGGCACAGGGTCAGCAGGTTCGGGGAGAGGGCCGGCAGTACCAGGGCCAGCGTCCACAGGGAGATGAGTCCGCGCAGGGCGTTCCGCGCGCCGAAGCGGTGGCTGATGCTCCCCGCCAGCGGCATCGCCACGGACGCGCCGAGCGCGGGGAATGCGAGGGCGAGGCCCAGCTGGCCCGCGCTCACGGAGGCGTGGTCCTGGATCCACGGCACGCGCGTGGCGAACGAACCGGTGACGGCGCCGTGCACGGCGAAGACGGCGGCCACGGCGTACCGGGCGCGCTTCACCTGGCCCTGGTCGTACTGCACTTCGCTCATTCTCCCGCCCCTTCGCGGTCTCCGATCCCCACCGGCGAAGTAAACTATCAGGGTCCCTGCCTGATAGATAGTCGACAGAAGGCCGCCCTCGCGCCGCCCCGGGGCCCGGCTGATCTGGAAGGATCCCGGCATGCCCGCATCCCCCAGCACCGCCCGGGCCATCAACGACCGGCTCGCCCTGCGACTGCTCCAGCAGGAAGGCCCGTTGACGGCAGGGCGGTTGAAGCAGCTGACCGGTCTGTCCCGCCCCACCGTCGCCGACCTCGTGGAACGCCTCATCGCCGCCGATCTGATCGAGGTGGTCGGGGAGTCGGGCGAGCAGCGCCGCGGACCGAATGCGAAGCTCTACGGCATCGTCGCGGACCTCGCACACCTGGCCGCGCTCGACGTCCGCACGGAGGGCGTCTCCGTCCTCGTCTCCGACCTGCTGGGCCGGGTGCTGGCCGAGGCGTCGGTGCCGATCGGCGACGACACGGGGACGGGCCCGGCGGTCGAGCAGGCGGTGACGCTGGTCGAGCGCACGGCCAAGGAGGCGGGCGTGGACCGGCTCCACACCGTGGGTATCGGCGCACCCGGCCTGATCGACCCGGTCACGGGCGAACTCCGGAACTCCACCGGCCTGCCGGAATGGCATCGCCGCCTGGTCGCCGCCCTCCAGGAACGCCTCCCCGAGGCCCGGATCCACGTCGAGAACGAGACCAACCTCGCGGCGCTGGCCGAACAGCGGGACGGGGCGGCGCGGGACCGGGACACGTTCGTGCTGCTGTGGCTGGGCCACGGCACGGGCGCGGCGGTGGTCCTGGACGGCGCGCTGCGGCGGCGGTCCCTTATACACATCTGACGCTCCCCACGAAACGAACAGGGCACATCCCGGTGGTCCGCGGCC
>NZ_JABERD010000095.1 GCF_013044505.1 Streptomyces sp. S3(2020)
CGACTGCCACTGGGCCTACTACGACCGCAGCCCCGCGGGCCGGGGCCGCTGGTGCTCGATGCAGGTGTGCGGGGCACGCGCGAAGATGCGGCGCTACCGGGCGAGGTAGCACCGCACGGTCAGTCCTACCCCCCGCCCGACCCGTCCCGCCCCCTCCACCACCTCCAGGCGGATCGGCGGCGAGTCCGTCAGCGGCGGTGCCGTCGTCAGTGCCCGGGTCCGGGCGTCCCGCAGGGCGTCCCTCCCCGGCGCGGGGAAGGTGACCACCTCCACGTCCGGGCGCTCGGTCAGCTCCCACTCGTAGCGGCGCCGGTACCAGGCCCCGCGCGCCTCCCTCATCAGGATCCGCGGATGCCGCAACAGCGCCTCGTGGAAGGCCTTGCGCAGCCCCGCCGGGTCGAGACGCCCGGGCAGATGGACCTCGATGTGGACGGTCTCCGGCTCCTCCTCCTGGAGGCAGTGCCGGGAGACCTCGTCCACGACCGGGAACGGGATGCGCGCGGGTGCGGTGGTCATACGGGTTCGCCCCCTTCGGCTTTGGGCAGCCGTCGCGTCGGCGCCTCCGGTCCGGGCTCGGCACCCGGGGCATCCGGCCCGGTGCCCGGGGCCTCCCGGACACTCACCACCGCCGCGAACAGGCCGATCAGCGCCAGCAGTTGGGCCGTATGACCGAAGGCTCCGTGTCCCGCCGCCACCGGCTCGCCCGCCCCGGTCGCGGCCGCGATGCCCGCTCCGGCCAGCGCCACGAACGCGATCGGTACGAGCCACTCGTGCCGCCGGTACGCCAGCAGCGCGAGCGCCGGCACCAGCAGCGCGAACCATCCGGCGATCAGCACCCCCACCACCGTGAGAGCGACCGTGCCCAGCCAGAGACCCGGCGGCGGCGCAAGGACCTGCGGCTCGTCGGGGTTGGGCGAGCGTCGCCGCCACAGCACGAGGCCCACCAGGGCCAGCAGTGCCACCGCGCTGCCGATCAGCGCGCCGTCGTAGGTCGTCGCCGGCTCGTACGACAGCTTGACCGTGCCGCCCGCCCCGGCCGGGATCCGCCAGGCCTGCTGCCAGCCGTCGAGCCTCACCGACGACAGCTCCTTGCCGTCCAGCGTGGCCTTCCAGCCGTCGTTGTAGTTCTCGTACGTCGTCAGATACATGGCCGAGCCGTCACCGACGCTCACCTCGCGGCGGTCGCCCAGCCAGTCCCGTATCCGGAGGTCACGTCCCGCGGCGGTGGGTTCCGCGACCGTCCCGCGGGTCAGGGTGATGTCGGTCAGCGTCAGGGGTCCGGCGTCCCCCGCCTCGACCTGGTGCGTACCGGAGCCGAGGTCCAACTCGGCGTCATCGCTTCCCTCCTGGCAGAGCGTCACCTCCACGGGACGGCGTTCGGTGAGATCGCCGACCGTCCCCTTCACGCTGGTCTGGTAGAGCTCGCGGTCCACCGACACGTCCGGCCCCTTGCCGCACGGCAGCGAGAACTCCCGGTCGCTGTCCGGCTGGGGTGTGCGGTAGGAGGCGTCGGGCGTCTCCAGGGAGGGGATGTAGGCCTCGGTCAGGCCCACCGGCAGTCGCAGATCCTCGTCGACCATGGGGTTGTAGAGGGTCAGCGGTGCCGTCCGGGTGATCGTGATGTCGAGACGGTCGGTGGTGATCGCCGGGAAACGGACCCAGCCGTTCTCGTCGACACCGGCGATGGCCGCGCCGTCCGGGGAGCTGATGTCCACCTCGGTCGGGCGGGTGGACAGACCGCCCGCGGGGGCCAGCACCAGTTCGCCGACCGGCTGCTTTCCGTCCCAGCGCAGATGGATCGTCGGCCGGTCGCCCGCGATCCACGCCGTCGTCAGATCACCGTCGGTGAGGTTGCGCGCGGCCAGCCCGACGCCGAGGGCCGCCGTGGAGTCGGCGGTGGCGATCACGCGGTGGTCCTGGCCCTCGGGCGCCACCTCGTAGAGCAGCCGGTCGAGTTGCTCGCCCGGCACCGGGACCGCGCTCGCCCGTATCGCGTACGTCCCTCCCGTGGCCGTCGAGAAGCGCCGGTGCAGGCCCGCCTCCATACCCGTCGCGGACAGACCCGTGGGGTTGGCCGCGCGGTGCAGGGAGATCAGCTCGGTGCCCGAGCCCGTGTCCTCGGCGTCGGTCGGCAGCCGCAGCAGCCGGGTCACCTGGACGTCCGGCAGGGTGATCTCGGAGAAGCCGGCGCCCAGCAGTCCGGTGCGGCGTTCCACCGAGTCGAGGATCGTCAGCTTCATCCAACTCGTCGCGCCGGGCGGCGCCTTGACGGTCTGTGTGCTGCCGTCGGAGCGCACGATGGTGGTCTCGGACCCCTTCTCCGTCTCCACCCGCAGCTTCGTCGCCGCCGCCCGCACGCTCTCCTGCGGCAGCGGGGTCACCTTGAACGACGACGGCATGTCGTACGCGTCGTCCGAGAACGCGATCCGCAGCCACTGTCCGTCCGCCGAGCCCAGCGAACCCTCCGCCCAGGCGGTGTCCGGGTTGCCGTCGAAGGCGTTGACCGGGTCGTACTGCGGCAGATGGAACAGCCAGTTGCCGTAACTGGACGCCGACACCGAGCGGGCGCCCCGCAGTTGGGCCACCGTCTGATGGTCGAGGCCCTTCGTCGGCAGGATCTGGTGCGGTTTCTCGCCCGCGTCCTCCGCCGCCTCGGGGGCGTTGCGTTCGTCGCTGGTGTACGTGTACGAGGTGTTGGCGTTGACCAGGCCGAACCGGGTGTCCGCGCGCCGCAGTCCGTCGCCGACCACCTGGAGCGGCGGGGTGCCGACGCCGGGGTGGTTGTCGCCGGTCAGCACGGTCGGCCGGCCGCGCAGCTCGGTCGCGAGCGGCAGCAGGGACTCGGGTCCGCCGGAGACGACGGCGGTGTCGGCGACCGGCAGCAGCCCGGCGTGCCCGGGGCGCGGTATGTCCTGGGCCGGGGCGTAGATCTCCACCGCCCGCTGCCTCGGATACAGGCCCTCGACGGCGAGCGGGGCGTCCTGGATGATCCGGCCGCCCGTCATGATCGGGCCGAGCCCCTTCATCCGCTGGTAGCCGGACTCCTCCAGGGTCCGCTTCACCGTCGTCGTCGGCACATAGCCGATCTGGTCCGGGTCGAGGTCGTTGCGGACGACGATGTAGTAGATGCCGGAGCGGCTCAAGTAGTCGGCCAGTCCGGGGACTTCGCCGCCGCTCATCAGGGCCTGCTCGACGGCGTCCATCGCGCGCCGGTTGCCGGCGGTGCCGAAGGGCACGTAGTCGCGCTGCGCCCAGCGGGACTCGGCGACCACGTCGAGGGGCTGGTCGATGGTCGAGCCCCAGGTGTAGATGCCGTGCGCGGTCGCCGGGACGACCAGGGCGCGGGAGTCGGGCGAGGCCTCCTTCAGCCAGGTGGCCGTCGCCTTCCAGTACTTGGGGATCTCCTGGAAGGAACCCGGGTTGAGGATCGAGCCGTTGAGGTACGGCCACATCAGACCGGGCAGGATCAGCACCGCCGCGATCAGCGGCGCGAACCGGCGCCCGCGCACCGGTCGGGCGCCCCGCGTCTGGGCCGCGACCCCCACCAGATGGGCGAGGCCCAGCACCAGCGCCAGGGCCAGCCCCGTCTGGAACTTGTAGATGTTCCGGAACGGGACGAGCCCGCCGTTCAGCCAGTCCTGCACGCCCCCAGACGAGGAGGCGAAGGGGGCCCCGAACGCGCCGCCGTACCCGGCGAGCAGGATGGCCGCGACCACGATGACCGTGAGCGTCAGCCAGCGGCGCTCCGGCATGTCCCGCCGGGCCAGGCCCGCGAGACCGAGGCCGGCCGCGAGCGCCGAGCAGACGATGACGACCACCGAGGCCGCCACGGTCCAGCCGGCCGGCAGCCAGGCCTCGCCGAAGTGCAGATACGCCACCCAGTTGCCGCCGCCGCGCAGCGCCTCGGTCGCCGCCATGGTCTCGGTCGTGGTCTGTGAACTCTCCACGTACGGAAGGAAGTTCTCGCCGTAGAAGCCGAGCAGCAGCAGCGGGATCCACCACCAGGCCGTCGCCAGCACCAGGCCCGGCAGCCACCAGGCGATCAGCTTGCGCCGGCGTGGCCCGGGCGGGCGGGACAGCAGATACAGCCCGACCGGGAGGAGGGAGGCGAGGGTCGAGGCCGCGTTCACCCCGCCCATGAACGGGATGATCACCGCCGAGCGCAGGGCGGCGACCCGGGCGCTGTACCGCTCGTCGACCAGCGGCAGCAGCACCCACGGCAGGACCGCGCCGGGCAGCGCGGCCGCCGACGTGGAGCCGATGACGACGGTGAACACCGGCCACAGCGCGTACGCGACGGCGGCGAGCAGCCGCGAGGCGCCGCTGCCGACGCGCAGCCGCTCGGCCAGCCGCAGCGCGCCCCAGAAGGCGACCGACACGATGAGCGACATCCACAGCCGTTCGGCCAGCCACACCGGCAGCCGTACGGCGTCGGCCAGCCAGTAGAACGGCAGCATCGGCCACAGATAGCCGGTGTACTGGTCGGAGATCCCGCCGAAACCGCCCTGGTCCTGCCACAGCTGGCCCAGATCGGAGAAGAACCGGCCCGGGTCGACGGTGACCCCGAGCTTGGTGTCGAAGGTCTGCCGCCCCGGGTGCACCGCCAGGAACAGCACGAACACCACGGCCCAGAACCCCAGCAGCCAGCGCCGCGACCGTGGGCCCTCCGGCGGGCCCGACATGCGCGCGGTGGAGGGTACGGCGGCCGGGGGAGGGGCCTGGACCGTGGACGTCGTCATCGTGGACACCGCCGGAGGATGAGGAGGAGGTTCCAGGTGGCGACCTCGCGGATACCGGGCGCCTTGACGACGGTCTCCGCGAGGAACGGCCAGTAGCGGGAGCGCGCCGAGACCACCCGCACGTCGTCGCGGGCGCGCACCTGCCGCAGGGTCGGGCCGATGTGTACGGCGAACAGGTTCTCGCCGAGCGTGTGCTTGGCGGCCTTTCCGGTACGGCGCCGGTAGCGGGCCCGCGCCCGCTCGGCGCCCAGGTAGTGCCAGGGCGCCCACTCGTGACCGCCCCACGGGGACAGCCAGTTGGTGAACGACAGATAGATCAGCCCGCCGGGCCGTGTGACCCGCACGAGCTCACTGACGAAGGTCTGCGGATCGGCGACATGCTCCAGGACGTTGGAGGAGAAGGTGACGTCCGCGACCGCGTCGTACAGCGGCAGCAGATACCCGTCGGCGATCACGGCCCCGTCGGTCGGCTTGGGGCCGAGTTCGCCCACGTCGGGTTCGAAGAGATAGGCGTGGGCTCCCCGTCTCCGGAACTCCTCGGTGAAACACCCGCTGCCGCCGCCGACGTCGACGACGACGCGTCCGCTGACCGGCCCGTCGTAGGCCTCGACCTGGTCGACCGAGTCGCGGGCGAGGAGGGAGTAGCAGGACTCGGGATCGTCCTGCTCGTGGAGGAAGGCCCGGAAGAGGGCGACCGACCTGCGTATCGAGGGGTCCTTGAGGCCGGTGCCCGTCATGGCGCCCAGCTCCTCACCGCCTCGGCGGCGACCGCGCGGAACTGTCTGACCGTCCGATCCCAGCGATAGCGCGCCGCCTGCTCCCGTGCCGCCTTGCCCATCAGTTCCCGGCGCTCCGCGGAGAGGGCGAGCGTGCACCACGCCGCCGCGAACGTGGACTCCCCATGCGCCAGCACACCGGTCTCCCCGTCCACGACGGAATCCCGCAGACCGGGTACGTCGAAGGCGATCGTCGGTGTCTCACGGGCCGCGGCCTCGGTCACGACCAGACCCCAGCCCTCCACCGCCGACGGATGCAGCAACAGCCACGCCGCACACAGCAGCCGGTGCTTCTCCGCCTCGGACACATGGCCGGTGAACTCCACGCCGGGACCGGCGAGTTGCTCAAGACGCTCGCGTTCGGGCCCGTCGCCGACGATGACCAGCCGACCGCCGGTCACGGGCCGGACCCGCTCCCACAGCCGCAGCAGCAGATCGATGCGCTTGTACTCGACGAGCCGGCCGACGGCCACGAAGAGGGGCTCGGGCGACCGGTCGGCGCGCGGACCGGGTTCCTCGACCCCGTTGTGGACGACGCGGATACGTTCCCGTTCCACGCCGATCCCGCGCAGCGCGTGGGCCGTCGAGGGGGACACGGCCACCAGCAGACTGCGGTGCTGCGCACCGGTCAGCGCCCAGTGTTCGAGTCTTCGGCCGAGACGTGCGGCGGGGGCCATCGGGCCGCCGAACCGCATCTTCCACAGATCGGTGTGCACATGGTTGACCAGGCACAGCGTGGGACCGCGGTGCCACAGGGGCGCGAAGTACGGCATCCCGTTGCAGACCTCGACCAGCAGATCGCAGTCGCCGACCTGGCGGGAGAAGGCCGAGCGGGCCCGGAGGTAGTGACCGAGTTCGCCGCCCGCGGAGACGACCCGGTAGTCGCGGTACGACGCGGGACCGCCGCACAGCAGGGTGACCTGGTGGCCGAGCCGGGTGAGGCCGTCGGCGAGCCGGTCGACCAGGAGCTCGGAGCCCCCGGCGGCCGGGTTGCCCAGATCACGATGGGCAAGGAAAACGATTCGGCGCGGTGGTGGGGGGAGCGCCGAGGGGTGCTGCGACACCCGGGGGAACAGGGTGGGCAGCGAGGGTGGTACGTGCTGGGGCATGTGTGCTCCAACTCGTCTCAGGGTGCGGAACATTGAGCGTGGGGGAGAGCTTTACGTTCCTGTGGGGGGTTTGGGTGCTTACTGCGAGGGTGATGTGGGTGGACTGTGCTCGGGTGGGGGTGGACAGTTTTCGCCCACCCGTTCCTCGTGGCTACTCACCGGGGTGACAATTTCCGGCGTTATTAGAGCTGACGTCCAGTCACATCGTGAGCGGGGAATCGGGCGTATCGGATGAACCGGGATGCCGCCTCCCGCGTACCACCAAAGCGGAACCGGCCACCATCAGGACGAACCCCAGCACAGCCGCACCGATCGGCACCGTCTCGCCGATCGCCTTGAGCTGGCCGCTGTCCTGCTCGGCCTTCTTCACCGCGTCCTTCTGCGTCGCGGTCGTGAAGGCGATCTTCTCGCTGTCCAGCAGCACCACCGCGTCCTTCTCGGCGCCCGGCGCCCGCAGGGTCCGCTTCGGGCCGGTCTGCGCGTAGATCACGCGGCCGGTGCGCTGGTCGACGACCAGCTCGAAACCGTGGTTGGAGTACCACTCCTCGGCCAGCACCTGCGGGCTGTCCGGCCGGCCGACGAGGCTGCCCGGCACCATCCGGGTGCCGACCTTCGTCGGGGCGACCGTGCCGGTGAACCGGTAACCCGTGTACCCCTGGACCTTCCTGGTATCCCGGTAGGTCAGCACGATCGTGTTGCCGAGGGTGTTGTCCCACCACTGGTAGGCGCGTTTCTGCACGTCGAAGGGGAACTTCAGATACGCCTCGCCCTCGATGTACGGCTTCTCGCCGCAGCAGTGGACGGGCTTGGTGGTCCTGCGGTCCATGACCCAGCGGTGCGGTACGAAGTCCAGCGCGTCGTGCGGATCCGCGGCCGGCAGGGTCTTGTCCGTGTCGACCGTGGTCGTCACGTCCCAGACCGCGTCACCGCTGCGCTCGCTGTCCCGGACGTTGCCGCGCACCCGCTGGGTGACGGTGATGGTCTGGCCGGCCACGGTCTCGACCTTGTCGGTGTCGAAGACGCTGCCGGTGCCCTTGTAGACCGCGGTCTGGTCGATGTCGATCGGGTTCACTGCGGCCCGTGGGGTCACGTACCACGCCAGCATGGGCGCCAGGACCAGCAAAAACGTGCCGAGTCCCAGCAGAATCAGGGAGAAAGGAGAGGCTGTACGGCGCATCCGGGCACTCCTGAGGCATGAGGGTACGGAGTTCGGGCCGCTCTATGGGCCGAGGACCGTAGGCGCCCCTTGACGGAGTGTCAATGTCTTGCTGACACTGGGGCGGACGGACAGGGTGGATTGCCGGGGTGGGGACGACCGCCGGACAAGAGCCATCGAAAGGCTGACCCTGCGATGTCCAGACTGATCGCCGCCGCGCTGACCGTCGTGGCCGCCGCCGCGCTCGCCGTGGGGGCCGCGTTCGGTGTCGTCGCGCTGCTCGAAGCGACGCCCGAGCAGCCGAACACGCCCTTGATCACGTACGAGCAAGCAGGTCAGGGGAGTTGACCCGTGACGGCGGTGACTTCCCGCTCGGCGTGGCTCGACGTCCCCCGGCTCCAGGTGCGCCGGTTCGCGGAGATCGCGATGGCGGAGGCGCCGGCGCTCGCCGAGGAGATCCTGCGCGAGATCCGCCGCGAGTACCCCCATCTGCCCGTCGTCCTCGACGAGTCGGGCGAGCCGATGGCCCTCGTCGGCATCCGCCGCGCCATCGAGGTCTTCGTCCAGTACCTGGAGACCGCGGAGGGCCGCCCCTCGGTCCCCCCGGGTGTCTTCCAGGAGTTCGGGCGGGGCGAGGGCCTGAACGGCCGCAGCCTGGACTCCCTCCAGGCCATCTACCGCATGGGCGTACGCCTGGCCTGGCGCCGTTTCGCCGAGATCGGCCAGCGCGTCGAGATCCCGCCGCCGGCGATGTACGAACTCGTCGACGCCGGCTACGAATACCTCGACGGCCTCGTCGACCAGTCGGTGCGCGGTTACGCGGAAGCGGCGGCGAGACAGGCGGGTGAGAGGCTGCGCCTCCAACGCCGCCTGATGGAACTCCTGTTGGCCGAACGCCACCGGCACGGCGACCCCGCCGAGGCCCTCACGGAACGCGCCGCCCGCATCGGCTGGCCGCTCCCCGAAAGAGTCGCCGTCGGTGTCCTGCTGCGCCCGGCACGGGAGGCGGTACCGCCCGCGGTCGGCGAGGGCGTCCTCCTGGACATGGAGTACGAACAACCTCGCATGGTCGTCCCCGAACCGGACGCGGCGGGCCGCCCCGAACTCCTCCACCGCGCCCTGACCGGATGGGCGGGCGCGATAGGACCGCCCGTCCCGCTGGCCGACGCGGCGAAGTCGCTGCGCTGGGCCGAGGCCGCCGTACGTCTCATGGAACGCGGACTCCTGCCCCCCGGTGAGGTGCTGCACTGCACGGAGCACACCGAGGCGCTGGTGCTCCTCCAGCCGGAGGAACTGATCGACGACCTCGCGCTGCGCTGCCTGGCCCCCCTGGCCCACTGCGGCCCCACCCACGGCCGCCGTCTCGCCGAGACGTTACTGGCCTGGCTGGAGACCCGTGGCGGCGCCCCGGAGGTGGCCGCCCGCCTCGGCGTCCACCCCCAGACGGTCCGCTACCGCCTGCGCCAGATCCGCGAGCTCTGGGGCGCCGAGATCGACAATCCCGACCGCCGCTTCGAGCTGGAACTGGTGCTCAGGGCACAGCGGTTGAGGGGGGTGCTGGGGGAGACGCCGGGCTCCTAGGGCCTGTCGTCACCTTCCCTCCCCCAGAGGGGGTGCCCCCACTCGCCGCACCGGGCACAGACCCACGTACCACCAGTACGAGGGCCTGCGCCCGGCACGCCGAGAGCACGCACCTGACGCCGCGCGGCCCGCCCTCCGGGCGGACGACGGGAAGGTGACGACAGGCCCTAGGAGTTCGACCGGCGCTTGAACTCCACCGGCCCGGCGTTCATCTGGATCGTGCCGTCCAGGTGCAGGAACGGACGGCGTTCGGTCATGCGGCTGCTGTACGCCTCGACGTGGTGGACCGCCGCGCCGTCGGGAGCGGTGAAGTCGACGAGGGCGATGGCCACCCAGAAGCGGGTCGAGGTGTTCTCGTAGAGCGGCACGGTGACGTTGGACCCGCGGCCGTCGTCCACGACGACCTTGGCGCCGAAGCTCTTGAAGGAACCGAAGCCGTTGCTGACGGCGGAGTAGGCGCACAGCAGGACGTACCCCTGCTCGTCGGGCCGGACGATGCGGACCGTCTCGCGGCCGGGGGTACGGGAGTCGCCGTCGAGCTGGACGTAGGGCGGCTCCTTCAGCGAGCCGAGGTTCTTGTAGTAGACGACGTCCGAGTCCTTGGTGACGGGACCCTTCTTGACGAAGGTGCCCGGAGCCCGCGGTCCGCGCTCGGCCTTCGAGGCGGGCACGAAGAGGGCGTACAGGTCCAGGTCGGCGCCCTGCCGACGACGCTTGTCGCTGCCGCCGTCCCACTCCAGGGCGACGGTGACGACCAGCTCGCGGTCCGACTTGTCCAGACTGATCGAGACCTGGCCGCCCTTGTCCAGGCTGACCTTGCCGAGCGGAGGCTTGACGAGACTGGTCGGTGTCGGTGTCGGTGTCGGTGTCGGTGTCGGTGTCGGTGCGGGTGCCGGTGTGTGAGGCGTCGCGGTCTCCGGCTCCGGTTCCGGCTCGGACACATCGATCCCGAAGTCCCTGGCCAGCCCCGCCAGTCCCTCGGCGTACCCCTGCCCGATGGCCCGCAGCTTCCACCCGTCGCCCCGCCGGTACAGCTCGACGAGCAGCACCGCACGCTCGCCGTCGGTGAGCGCGGGCGCGCGGAAGACGACGGGGTCGCCGTCGGCCTGACGGGCCCGGACGGAGACCTCCTTGACCTCACGGAACGTACGGGCGGCGTTGTCGGGATCGCAGCTGCCGACCAGGACGACCCGGTCCACGTCCGCGGGCAGCCCGGCCGGATCCACGACGACCCGCTCGGGGCCGGAACCGTCGGCGCCGACATGCCGTACGGCCCCGTCCTCCCCCGAGGGCTGGTTGTAGAACACCAGATCGCCATCGGACCGCACCCGCCCGTCCGCCCCCACCAGCAGCGCACTCAGATCCACCGGATCACCCACGGTGTGCAGCTCGGCGGTCAGCGGCCCGGAGCCCACCACGGTGTTCCCGCCCTTGAGAAGCTCAGGCACAGCGACTCCCCCCACCCTTCGACCTGACGTCACCCTGTCACATCGGATCGGGAAGGCAAGAGGGGCCGCCGGGCGCCTCTTCGGTCAGGCGGGTTCCCGCTGCGCGGCACGTCGGGGGACCGGCTGGTCCAGGTGCACCACCACCGTCGTGTGGAAGCGGTGCACGGCGTCGTCCACACTGCGGATGAAGCCGGACTCGGCGTTGCCACGGCCGCTGCCCATGCTCTTGAGAAGGGACAGCCGGAAACCGGTGATCTGCGTGCCGCTCTTCGGGAGCAGATCCGCGGGTTCCGGGCGGAGCCGTTCCAGAGTGCCGCGCGGCCCGACGGCGTCGCCCTCCACCAGGGTCTCCACATGCAGGTCGGCCGGGGCCTCGGCGAGGCGGCGCACCAGCCGCTTGGCCCAGGTCAGGGGGTAGCCCTGCTCGGGCGCGGGAACGTCGATGGACGTGCGCAGCCTGCCGGTGCGCAGATCGGCGCCGACCGTGAGCAGACCGGGGGCCTGTTCCACGCGGAGCTCCGCGTGGAGGCGCCCTTCCAGACAGAGCCGGTCGGCCAGCTGGATCCGGCGGGTCCCGTGGTCGGTGCCGCGTCGGACGCGCTGGGCGGGCAGCACCTTCTGCCCGAGTTCGCCACCGAGCCTGAGGCACACCTGGCGGATGAGCCGCTCCCAGCTCTCGACCACTTCGAGGGCCCGCGGGTCGCCCTGGCAGAGGGTCTCGTCGTTGATGCCGTTGCGTACCGGTACCCAGGCGGAGCCCATGTTCTGGAAGCCGTGGCAGCCGGAGTTCTCGTGCTGGAGGTAGTGCAGCAGCTCCTGGAGCAGCCAGGTGCGCGCCGCGTTGCCGACCCCCTCGTGCCGGATCAGCAGCTGCGCCTGATGGGCCACTTCGGCCCAGGACAGGTGCCAGAGCGCCACCTGGTGCTTGCGCCGCCGGTCGATCCTGACGTCGACCAGGGGGCTGCCCTCCAGCGCGACGTCGTTCGACACCGTGATCACGGCCTCGTAGCCGCGCCGGGCGGCGATGTCCATGTAGGCCTGCACCTGGTCGGCCTTGAGGGCGTTGCCGTTGGTCTTGGTCTCGACGAGCGCCGTCCACAGCTTGCCGGCCCGCTCGATGCGGATGACCCCGTCGGGCCGCCGGGGTGTGTCACCGTGCGGCAGGGAGACCTCGGTGAAGGTCTCCATACGGCCGGAGGGCGCGCCGAACGCGGCGGTGAGCCGCCTGCCGAACCGCGGTACCTGGGTCATCACCGACAACAGCACCGAGGTGGCGCGCATCTCCCGGTCCCGGTCGCTCTTCAGCGCGGAGAGCGGGAAGAGCCGGGCGGGCCGCCAGGAGTCGTTCTCCGCCAGGGACTTCTGCGGTGCGCTGGGCGGTGCGGCCCGCTTCTTGGCGGTGCGGGGCCGGGCGGCCGGTCTGCGCGGGCCGGTCTCGTCGACGGATCGGCGCGGAGCCGGTACGGCGTCCAGCGCGGCCGGCGGTTCCGGTTCGGGAGCCGGGTCCGCCGACGGGCCGGCCGGCTCGCCGTTCCCGGTCGGCTCCGGCGTCGCCTCGGACGCCGTACCGTCCACGTCGGCGGCTCCCGTGTCCGCGTCCGCGTCGGAGGCCTCGGCGTCGGAGGCCTCGGCGTCGTCGTCGATGTCGACCCCGAAGTCCGTCGCCAGCCCCGCCAGCCCCGATGCGTATCCCTGCCCGACGGCCCGGAACTTCCAGTCCCCGTCGCGGCGGTACAGCTCGCCGAAGATGATCGCGCTCACCTTGCCGGGGTCGCCGATGGCGAAGCGCAGGAGGCTCTCGCCCACCGCGTCGGACAGGGTCACGCGGAGGTCGTCCAGTTCCCCGAAGTGCGCGCCGCCGTAGCGGCTCGCGGCCACGACGACCCGGTCGACCCCGGGTGCCACCACGGTCAGGTCGAAGCTGATCCGGTCCTCGTTGCCGTCCTCGGTGGGCGTCTTGTCCAGCAGGTGCACGCTTCCGTCGGCGGCCACCGGGTTGTTGTAGAAGTAGAAGTCGGCGTCGCTGCGGACCTTGCCGTCCGGGCCCAGAAGCAGGACGGACACGTCCGCGTCGCCGTCACCGCCGGGACTGCTCCAGCCCAGGCTGACGATCACCGAGCCGGTGTTCTCGCTCAGGGCGGACAGAGCGGTGTTCGACCCTTTGGTCATTTCGTGCACGAGATCCCCCCAGGAACCGCATCCCCCAAGACACGCCACGCAGTGTGACGTGTCGCACACGAACACAGTAGTACCGGCACCTCGCACCCGTACGCTTCCTGTTCAAACCGGACGGTCGAGGAGTACGCGGCCCGCATGCCCATTGCCCGGGGAAACGCGATGTGGCTAGCCTGTGTTCGTTATCCCGATCGTCTGTTGAAATTTCGAACGGACGCCTAAGACGCAAAGGGAGGGGGCCGGACGTGGGACGTCTCGTACCTGCCGTGACCCGGGCTCTCGACATTCTGGAGCTCTTCCTCGACGGGGACGGCACGCTCTCCGCCCCCGACATAGTGCGCAAGCTACAGCTGCCGCGCACCACCGTGCACGAGCTGGTGACCACGCTCGCCGCGCGGTCGTACATCGTCCCGGTGCCGGGTCAGCCGGGACGTTACCGCCTCGGCGTGCGGCCGTACCAGCTCGGCAGCCGGTACGCCGAGCAGCTCGACCTCGCCGCCGAGGGGCAGCAGGTCGCCCGGTCCGTCGCCGAGACCTGCGACGAGACGGTGCACGTGGCGATCCTGGAGGGCACCGACGTCATCTACATCGCCAAGGTGGACTCGACGCACGCGGTGCGGATGGTGTCCGCCGCCGGGCGTCGGCTCCCCGCCCACTGCACCTCGGTCGGCAAGATGCTGCTCGCCTCGCTCCCCGAGTCGGAGCTGAGCTCCCGCATCCCGGACTCCGCCGAGCTGATCGCGATGACCCCGAACAGCATCACCGAACCGGGCGCCCTGCGCGAGGCCCTCGCCCACATCCGCGAGCGCGGTCTCGCCGTGGAGAGCCGGGAGTCCAACCCGGACGTCTCCTGTGTGGCCGCCCCGGTCCGCGACCGCACCGGCCGGGTGGTGGCCGCGCTGTCCATCTCCGTGCCCATGATCCGCTGGAGCGACGAGCGTCGCGACGAGCTGGAGCAGCTCGCCGCCAAGGGTGCCTCCGAGCTGTCCGAGCGCCTCGGTCACCGGAGCGTGGGATGACCTCGAAGACGTACGACTACGAGGTGGCCGTCCGCGCCGAGGCGACCCTCGGCGAGGGCCCCACCTGGGATGCCGCCGCCGCACGGCTGGTCTGGCTCGACATCCTCGGCGCCCGCGTCAACACCTACGACCCCGTCTCCGGCCACCGCACGGTCCGCGTCACCGACCAGCACGTCGGCGCCGCCAAGCCGCGCACCGGCGGCGGGCTCGTCCTCAACCTGCGGGACGGGGTGGCGCTGCTGGACGCCGACGACTCCTTCCGCTGGCTGCACCACGAGCCGGTCCCCGGCCGCCGCGCCAACGACGCCGCCGTCGCCCCCGACGGTTCGCTGTGGGCGGGCACCATGCGCTACGACGAGGCGCCGGGCGGCGGCACCCTGTCCCGGCTCACCGGCGACGGCTCCTTCGAGACCGTCCTCGACGACGTCGCGGTCAGCAACGGCACCGGCTGGAGCCCCGACGGCCGCCTCATGTACTACATCGACTCACCGACCCGCCGCGTCGACGTCTTCGACTTCGAGGCCGGACGCCCCGTGAACCGCCGCCCCCTCGTCGAGATCGAGGAGGGCGCCGGCTTCCCCGACGGCCTCACCGTCGACGCCGACGGCTGCGTGTGGGTGGCGCTGTGGGACGGGGGGGCGGTACGCCGCTACACCCCGGACGGCGCGCTGGACCGGGTGATCAGCCTGCCCACACCGAGGATCACGGCCTGCGCGTTCGGCGGCGCGGACCTGACGGACCTGTACATCACGACGGCGAGGGTGGGGCTCAAGTCCCCGCACCCGGTGGCAGGTTCGCTGCTGGTGGTACCGGGCGTCGGCAAGGGTTTGAGGCAGCCTTCGTTCGCCGGGTAGGGGCAGGGCCGTACTTGCCTTGGTAAAGCCTGTGTCAAGGAATCTTTCTGTCAACTTCACTTCTTTGAGGGGCAGTTGGGACAGATGGGGTCTTGAGGGGAGTTGTGAGTGGGCTTAGGTTCCCCTCTTGCTGATCCGTGTGGGATCTGGGGGATGGGGGCGGGTTCTTGTGATCCGAGGAAGCAGAGCCGGACGGACGCTGGGCGTCTTACTCGTGTCGACTGCCTTGGTGTGCGGTGTCGTCCAGGGCGGGGGTGTGGCCTTCGCGGCCGATGCGGATCCTCTGGACGGCGGAACGGTGGAGGCGGCGAAGTCTGTCGCTTCGGCGGACAGCACCGAGCCCATGAGCGAGGCGGAGGCCTCGGCGAACGACGGGAGTTCGGAGTCGACGAAGGCGGCCAAGGACGCACTCGCGGCGGCCGAGTCGACCGGTGCGCAGGTGGAGGTGCCGACGCTGCGCACCGAGTACGCCACCACGTACGCCAATCCCGACGGGATCTCCTTCACCCTGCAGGACTCCGCGGTCCCGGTTCGGGTGAAGGCCGACGACAACGATGGCTGGGCGGCGCCCGACGCCACGCTGGAGGCGCGTGCGGACGGGTCGGTCGGGCCGAGGGCGGCAGCCGTCGACATGTCCTTCTCCGGCGCGGAGGACGGCTCCGACCTGGTGTCCGTGACCCGGGATGGGCGCACGCTGTCGCTGGGCTGGCCCGGTGAGCTGCCCGAGCCGACCCTCGACGGGGAGTCCGCGCTCTACAGCGAGGTGCTGCCCGGTGTGGACCTGCGGCTGACGGCGTCCGTCGAGGGCTTCCGTGAGGTGCTGATCGTCAAGTCGGCCCAGGCGGCGGCGAGCGACGAGCTGGCCGAGGTGTCGTTCGCACTGGACACGACCGGTCTGGACGTCCAGGAGACCGCCGACGGCGGCATGCGGGCGGTCGACGGTGACGGTGTGTCCGTGTTCCGCTCGCCGCCGGCACAGATGTGGGACTCGGCGGGCGAGGCCGAACAGTCCGCTGTCAGTACGCAGTTGATGAACGCGGAGACCGAGGACACCGCGGAGAGCGAGGACACCGCGGCGAGCGAGGACGGCTCCTCCGCGACCGACGGCGCCGACGGTCCCACCGACGGCTCCGCTCTCGCGCTCCTGCCGCTCGATGTCACCGACGACAAGCTGTCCCTGACCCCGGACGCGGACCTCATCGAGAACGCCACCTACCCCCTCTACATCGACCCGACCGTCACCTGGTCCGAGGCCGAGCGCACGCTGCTGCGCAGCGACGGCTACGCGGACTACGCGTGGGGCAACGGGGACGACGACGAGGGCAAGGGGATGGGGTACTGCGGTACCTACACGACGGGCGGCTACGCGTACTACTGCGGCTCGGGCTACAAGCAGCGTCTGTACTTCGAGTTCTCGCCCGCCTCCCTCAAGGGCAAGCACATCCTCGACGCGACCTTCCGTGCCACGGAGACCTGGTCGATGTCGTGCACGGCGTCGTGGGTGGACCTGACCCGTACGAACGGGATCTCGTCCTCCTCGGACTGGCCCGGTCCCACGCATCTGGACCTCATGGTCGACCGGTACGTCTCCGCAGGTCGAGGCAGCGCCTGCGACCCCTCGCAGCCGAACGCGGCGATCGAGTTCAACGACAACTCCGAGGAAACCAACGAGAACCTCACCGCCACGGTGAAGAGTTTCGCGGCGGGCAACTTCTCCCGGCTGCCGCTGATGCTGAGGGCGCACGACGAGACCGACCCGAACTCGTGGAAGCGGTTCAAGAACGACGCCGTGCTCTCGGTGAAGTACGTGGGTCTGCCCGCGACGCCGACCGGTGTGGGCATCGTCACGGGTGAGGGCACCGTCTGTGAGCGGGACGAGGACGACCCCGCGATCGTCTCCGATCCGACGCCGTCTCTGGCGGCGACCGCGCAGACCAAGTCGGGCGGCGAGAACGACGCCAGTCTGCGGATGGCCTACGACCTCAACCACAAGAACAGCAGCGGCACCTGGACCAACACGACCGAGGGCAACGGAGACGAACGCCCCACCAGCGGTTACGTGGGGGACAACACCAAGGTGACGCTCGCCTGGTCCACGCTGAGCGAGGACGTGCTGTACCGGTACCGGGCGTGGACCCGCTCGTACTACAACGACGGCGACAACTGGCTGTCGGGTCCTTCGAACGCCGCCACCACCGGCTGGTGCTACTTCCAGGTCGACCCGACGCGGCCCCTGAAGCCGACCATCTCGATCGCGTCACCGTACTCGGAGTGCACGACGAACGCGTGTGCGGCGGCGGGCGGTCCGGGCATCACGGCGTCGTTCTCGTTCGGTCCGGCAACAGGCGACACGAACGTGGCATACCAGTACAAGCTGTCCACGGACACGGCGTGGTCGTCCGCGATCAGCGGCAACACGGTGACCGCCCCGGTGACACCTGACGCCGAGGGGACGTACCGGCTGTTCGCGCGGGCCAAGGACAGTCTGGGCCGCTGGGGTGCGCAGAACGTCTTCGACTTCAAGGTCTCCGACGGAGAGGGACCGCAGTCGGAGTGGCAGTTCGACGAGGCGTCGGGTGCGGCGGTGGACTCCGGCACCACGGTGGACGCCGACGCGGACACCCTGACGCTGTCGTCCTCCGGAACCTCACGGGACGGTCGCGGGCGCCGGGGCACGGACGCGGACACCGGCGTGGAGGACACCAGCCTTCTCCTGGACGGCAGTTCGGGGTACGGGGCCACGGACGGGGCGGTGCTCGACACCACCAAGTCGTACACGGTGTCGGCATGGGTGCGCCTGGAGGATCTGAGCAGGACGCAGATGGTCCTGTCGCAGAGCGGCTCGGCCTACTACAGCCCGTTCTACGTGTTCTACAGCTCCAACGGCTACTGGAGCATGATGACGACCAGCGCGGATACCGCCAGCCCCACCACTTCCTCGATTTCCATGGCCGCACCGGTCGCCGCGAACACCTGGACGCACGTGGCCTTCGTCTACAACGCCACCGCCAAGACCATGCGGCTGATCGTGAACGGCAAGTGGTACGTCGAGAAGGCCGCCGCCACGGCCTGGGCCTCCACAGGGGCCTTCCAGGTCGGGCGCGCGTTCTACGCAGGGGGGAACTACTTCCGCGTGGACGGATCCGTGGACGAGGTGCGGACCTGGCAGCGCGCGCTGACCTGGAACGAATCCGTCCGCGAGGCACGCCTGTTGAACCCGACGACGGGCGATCAGTACGCCGAGCTCACCGCGTACTGGGACCCGGCCACAGCCTCCAGCGGGGCCACGTCCCTCTCGGACAGCTCCGGCTACGGGCGGACGCTGACCGTCTCGGGTGGCGCCACCACCGACGGTGAGGCGATTGTCCTGGACGGCGCGGATGACGCGGCGTCCTCGGACTCGACTGTGGACGACACGGGTTCGTTCACGGTGACGACCGTGGTCGATCCCGACCTGGAGACGCTCGCCGCGAAGGGCACGGGATATGTCGCCCAGGTCGTGGGCAAGCGGGACAAGGACGGGACGTCGAACTGGGGCATCTTCTTCGAGGTGACCGGAACGTCCACGGTCGCCGTCGAGACGAGTGACGGCGACATCGTGGAGAAGACGGTGGCCGCGGGCTTCTGGCACTTCGGCCGCTACAACGACGACGGCACCTTCACCTCGCAGGTCAGCGAGGAGGCCACCATCGACAGCGGCGAGGTCCGGATCACCGGCGTCTTCAACCAGCAGGACCGCACGGCGGCCCTGTATCTCAACGACAACCTCCAGTACACCGCCGTGTCCTACACGACGGACTCCGGCAAGGAGACCCTCGCGGTCGGCAACGGCTACACGGCCGGCGCCTGGGGCCACTGGCTGCCGGGCGCGATGAGCGAGTTGCGGCTGTGGACCGGCGCGGCGTCGGACACCGATCAGATCACCTCGATGCTCGGCGAATAGCACAGACGGCGGCGGCCGGGTGGGGTGCTCCCACACCATCGCCCGGCCGCCGCAGCACGGCACTTCCTTGATCTCTTTCAGGTGGCATGACGGGGGCTACGACGTGAGATATGGCATGTGCAGATCATCAAAATCCCGAGCCGGACTGGCGGCCGTCACCGGGGCGTTGGTGGCCTCGCTGCTGACGCCGGCGGCCTTCGCGGCGGACGCGGATCCGCTGGGCAGACTCGCGACCCAGAAGGAGCGGGTCAGCGAGGTGTACGAGGTCGACGGCCTCGGCGCGAAGAAGGCACGGGCGAAGGTCGCCGACGCCAAGGCGGAGAACCAGGCGCAGGCGAAGCGTGCGCGCGCCGAGCAGAACGCGACGTGGCCGAAGGCCGGCACCGCCGCGCTCGACCTGTCGACCGGCAAGGCGGCCAAGGCCGAGCCGGGCGGCCTGCCGGTCACGCTGGACGGCTCGGCCGGCAGCGCCACCGTGGAGGTCCTGTCCCGCAGGGCGACGGAGATGGCCGGGATCTCCGGCGTCCTGCTGTCCGTCTCCGGCGACGGAAGGGCCGAACTCTCCCTCGATTACAGCGAGTTCGCCTCCGCGTACGGCGGCGGCTGGTCAGGCCGCCTCCGCCTGGTCCAGCTCCCGGCATGTGCGCTGACGACGCCGGAGAAGGCGAAGTGCCGCGAGCGGACCCCGCTCGACTCGGCCAATGACATCAAGGCCCAGGAGCTGTCGGCGACCGTCGAGCTGACCGGCGGCGACACCGGGGTCTCCACCCAACTGGTCCGCGAGGCGAGCACCGCTTCCGCGACCGTCCTCGCCGTGACCGCCGCCTCCGGTGCCTCCGCGTCCGGCTCGGGTGACTACACGGCGACCCCGCTCGCGCCCTCCTCGACATGGTCGGCGGGCGGCTCTTCGGGGGCCTTCACCTGGTCGTACGACATCACCACGCCGCCCGCCGCGGCCGGGCCGCAGCCGCCCCTGTCGCTGTCGTACGGCTCGGGCAGCGTGGACGGCAAGACGGCGTCCACCAACAACCAGGCCACGCAGGTCGGCGAGGGTTTCGACCTGACGTCTTCCTACGTCGAGCGCTCGTACGGCAGTTGTAAGGACGACGGGCACGACGAGAAGTACGACCAGTGCTGGAAGTACGACAATGCCTCGCTCGTCCTGAACGGCAGGTCCACCGAGCTGGTCAAGGACGACACGACCGGTGAGTGGCGGCTGAAGGACGACGACGCCTCGACGGTCACGCACTCCACGGACGCCGACAACGGTGACAACAACGGCGAGTACTGGACCGTCGTCACCGGCGACGGCAAGAAGTACGTCTTCGGCCTGAACAAGCTGACCGGCGCGGGCGACGAGCGCACCAACTCGGTGTGGACCGTGCCCGTGTTCGGCGACGACTCCGGCGAGCCCTGCTATGACGCCACGTTCGCGTCCGCCCACTGCACGCAGGCCTGGCGCTGGAACCTCGACTACGTCGAGGACACACATGGCAACGCGATGACGTACTGGTACACCAAGGAGTCCAACTCCTACGCCAAGAACGGTGCTTCGACCGCGACCGCCACGTACACGCGCGGCGGCTACCTCACGAAGATCCTCTACGGGCAGCGCTCCACCACCCTCTTCACCGCGGACGCGTCCGACAAGGTCACTTTCGACTACAGCGAGCGCTGCACCGCCGACGACTGCTCGTCACTCACCGACGGCACCTCCGACAACTGGCCGGACGTGCCGTTCGACGCGATCTGTGCGGCCGACGCCGACTGTGAGGAGAACCCGTCCCCGGCCTTCTTCACCCGCAAGCGCCTCACGTCCATCAACACCTTCGCCTGGTCGGCGTCGAGCAGCGCCTACACCGAGGTCGACTCCTGGAAGCTGACCCAGGAGTTCCTGGACGGCGGGGACATCGGGGACACCTCCGACCAGACCCTCACCCTCAAGGCCCTGACCTTCACGGGCAAGAACGGCGACGACGTCAGCCTGGACCCGGTGACCTTCACGTACCAGATGCGGGAGAACCGGGTCGACGCCACCGACGACATTCTCCCTCTGACCCGCCCTCGCATCGAGACGATCACGTCCGAGACCGGCGGCGTCACGGATGTGACGTTCTCCGAGCCGGAGTGCGTGCGCGGCTCGAACATGCCCACCGCGGAGGACGACAACAGCCTGTCCTGCTACCCGGTCTACTGGAACATCAACGGCGCCGACGAGGCGTCGATCGACTGGTTCCACAAGTACCGGGTCACCGCTGTCCTCGAGGCCGACCCGACGGGTCACAACGAGGCGGTCGAGCACTCCTACGAGTACTCCGGTCCGGGCTGGCACTACAACGACGATCCGCTGACCCCGTCCGACGAGCGGACCTGGTCGCAGTGGCGCGGCTACCGCAAGGTCACCGAATACACCGGCAGTTCGGACGTCACCCGGTCCAAGAAGGTCTCCCTGTACCTGCGGGGCATGGACGGCGACAAGACGTCCGGCGGCACCCGTTCGGTCACCGAGGCGGGCATCGAGCCGAGCGGGCTGACCGTCGCCGACATCACCGACTCCGACCCGTACGGGGGGTTCCTGCGCGAGCAGATCACCTACGACGGCCCGACCCCCGTCGCGGTCACGGTGAACACCCCGTGGAAGTACAGGACGGCCACCCAGCACAAGAGTTACGCCGACATCGAGTCCTACCTCGTCCGCACCGCACAGACCGCGACCCACACCTATCTGACCGGCTCCGCGTCCTGGCGCACGGCCTCCACGGAGACGACGTACGACGACTACGGCATGGCGACGACCGTCCAGAACAGCGGTGACACGGCCGTCGACGACGACCAGACCTGCACCCGCACCTGGTACGCGCGCAACGACTCGCTCGGCATCAACTCCCTTGTCTCGCGCACCCGTACGGTCGGCCGGGTCTGCTCGGCCGCAGAGACGGACCTGTCGCTGCCCACGGCGACCACGTCCCGCGGGGATGTGCTCACCGACACGGCGACGGTCTACGACAGCACCTCCGCCACCGCCTGGACCGCCTCCCAGACCCCCACCAAGGGCGAGCCGTCCTGGACCGGGCGGGCGACGGCCTATCCGGCCTCGGCCACCAGCGGCGAACGCCACCCCACCGCCTGGCAGACGACGGCGAAGTCGACGTACGACACGCTCGGCCGGGCTCTGACGGCCACGGACGCGGGCGGCAACACCACGACGACCACCTACACCCCGACCGCCGCGGGCCCGTTGACCCGCACCAAGGTCACCAACGCCGCCGGACACTCCACGTACAGCTACCCGGACCCGGCCACCGGCCAGCCCGTCAAGACCTACGACGCCAACCTGAAGAAGACCGATCTCACCTACGACGCGCTCGGCAGGCTCACCGCCGTGTGGCTTCCCAACCGAACTCAGTCCGCGGGTCAGGGGGCGAACCTCACGTTCGCCTACCACGTGAGCAACGACGATCAGTCCTGGACGTCGACATCGACGCTGAAGGCGGACGGGACGTCGTACGACACCACGTACACGATCTACGACGCGCTCCTGCGTCAACTCCAGGTCCAGTCCCCGGCGGCGACCGACGGCCGGCTGCTCACCGACACCCGTTACGACACGCGGGGGTTGGCGTACGAGACGTTCGCCGACATCTACGACACCACCAGCGAGCCCAACGGCACCTACACGCGGGCCGAGTACGGCGAGTCGCCGAGCCAGACCGAGACCGTCTTCGACGGCGCGGGCCGGGCGACGAAGTCCACATTCCTGATCGGCGGCGTGGAGGAGTGGTCCACGACGAGCTCGTACACGGGGGACGAGACGGCGACGTCCGCCGTGGCGGGCGGTTCGGCGACCCGGGTCCGCACCGACGCGCAGGGCCGGACGACCGAGCGCCGGGAGTACGCGGGCACCTCGCCGACCGGCAGTACATACACCTCGACCACGTACACCTACACGCGGGACGGACTCCAGAAGACGGTCACGGGTCCGGACGGCGAGCAATGGTCCTACGGCTACGACCTGTTCGGCCGTCAGACCTCCGCCACCGACCCCGACACGGGCACCACCGCGACCACGTACACCTCCCTCGACCAGAAGGAGACCACGACCGACGCGCGCGGCCAGAAGCTGCTGTACGCGTACGACAAGATCGGCCGTCCCACCGGGACCTACCAGACGTCGGCATCGGACGCGAACAAGCTGGTCGCGTACGCCTACGACACCCTGGCCAAGGGCCAGTTGGACTCGACGACCCGCTATGTGGGCGGCACGACCGGTGACGCCTACATCGACGCGGTCGGCGCCTACGACAGCCTCTACAAGGTCACGGAGTCGTCCCTCACCCTGCCCTCGGACGATCCGCTGGTGTCGGCCGGCGCCGTCCCGTCCGCCACGCTGACCTTCAAGACGGACTACAACGTCGACGGCACCGTCGCCTCCACCTACGAGCCGGCGGCGGGCGGTCTGGACGACGAGTACGTCTCCACGACCTACACCGACTCCGCCCTGCCCAAGACCGTGTCCGGGACGTCGGGTTATCTGCTCGGGGCCTCCTACTCGGCCCTCGGCCAGACCGAGCAGCTCGCGCTGGGCGCGTCGGCGGCGGCGAACACCCCCAAGGCGTACGTCAACAACACGTGGGAGGAGGGCACCGGGCGGCTCACCGAGTCGCATGTGACGGACACGGTGCACGCCTACATGCTGCAAGACCTCCAGTACGGCTACGACGACTCGGGCAACGTCCTGTCGATCTCCGACCCGACCCTGCTGGGCGGCACGAGCGAGGCCGACAACCAGTGCTTCGCGTACGACGGTCACCGCCGTCTGACCGAGGCCTGGACCCCGAAGACCGCCGACTGCGCCACCACCGGCCGGACCACCGCCAACCTTGACGGGGCCTCCCCGTACTGGACGTCCTACACCTACAACGACGCCGGACTGCGGCAGACGGAGACCGAGCACACCACGACCGGATCGACGACCACCGACACCTACTGCTACGACTCCGACACCCCGCACGCCCTCAAGGCGACCACCACGAGCGGCAACTGCCTCACGGCGGCCCAGGAGTACGACCACAACGACATCGGCGCCACCACCACCCGCCCCGACGGCACCGCCACCCAGACCCTGACCTGGAACAGCGAGGGCAAGCTCGGCTCGCTCACCGAGGCCGGCGCCGAAACCGGCTATGTCTACGACGCGGACGGCAACCTGCTGGTGCGCCGGGACACGACCGGCGAGAGCGTCCTCTACCTCGGCGCCACCGAAGTCCACTACGACGCGGCCACCGGTGACATCTGGGGCCAGCGCTACTACAGCGCGGGCTCGACGCGGATCGCCGTCCGCACCAACGAGTCCGGCACCGAGAAGCTGTCCTTCCTCGCCGGTGACGCACACGGCACGTCCACCCTCGCCGTCGCCGCCACCGATCTCGCCGTCACCAAGCGCTACTTCACCCCCTTCGGGGAGTCCCGGCAGGGCGGCACCGGCACCTGGGTGGACGACAAGGCGTTCCTCGGTATGGCCGCCGACGACGACACCGGGCTCACGCACATCGGGGCTCGCGAGTACGACCCGTCGATCGGCCGGTTCATCAGCGTCGACCCGAAGCTCACCCTCGACCAGCACCAGTCCCTCAACGGCTACAGCTACGCCAACAACAGCCCGGCCACCTTCGCGGACCCCACCGGCCTGGAGATCGGGTCGAGGCCCAACTCCTGCCAGTACTCCCTGGCCAACTGCTCCAAGGAGGTCCAGGAATCCGTCGGGTACGACTCCAAGACCGGACTGGCCGACCCGGCCAAGGGCACCGTGGTCTCCAAGGGCGGCGGAGCGGATCTGAGCCCTGCCAAGGGAACACCCGTCTACAAGGGAAGCGCTGCCGACGCGAAGAAGCTCAACCTCCAGACCGTCGCCTACGGAATCGCGTACGCGCGAAAGTACAACGTCGACGAGACACTGGTCATGGCGCTGCTCATGCAGGAGCAGCCGTTCTACACGGCATGGCCGAATTCGCTTTCGTCCCTGGCGAAGGTGGCGCTTTCCGCGCTGGGAAAATGGACCGCCCGTGCCGTCGGCAAGGATCCTAGTGTCGGTCCTGTCCAGATGAAATCGGCGACCGCTCGCGATGTACTGGTGAGGGCTGGATACGACGATTTCAAGAAGACCTCGCTGGATGTGATCCGTCAGGCGCTCTCGGTGAATGAGGAATTCGCGATCTCGGTGGCGGTTCTGAAACTGAAGGTCGACATCAGTTCGGGTTCCGACAAGAAACAGGCATATCTTGGATATTCGCTGAGCGACGACCAGGCCGCCCGTCTCCGTATTCCTGGGGACAGCCTGGTGCAATCCAGCCCGATCCTTTCCAGGAGATCGGCGCGGTACGACGCGAACGTGGCATATCTGTCCAGCGGTGGCCAGTCGATGTCCGAGAAGTTCGGGGTATCATCGCTGCCGGCTACTCAGTTCGGCGATGCGGGCGGTTTCTGTTCCAGCGTCGCGAGGGGGTGTGGATGATCCGGCAACGGGCAAGGGCGGTCCGATTCGCCGTAGCGGCGCTGGCCGCTGTCACGCTGGTGGTCGGGTGGGTGCTCATTCGCGAGTGGATGGAGTTGCCCGGTGTGCCTGCCGATGTGGTCAGTTCCGTGGAGTCGGAACAGGTGCGCGTCCTGGCCGAAGGGAGCGAGTCGAGCCCGGGCAACGACTGGGATAACTCGTATGCCCTGATTTCGGTGTCCTCGCAGAAGGATCCCGTCGACGAAATCGAGGCGGCGCTCCAGTCGGCCGGCTGGACCACGCGTTTGGGTGTTTCGGATCCGCTGCTCCTGGCCGGGGACTCATCGCAGCGGAACCCCGAGTACGGTGTGACGGTTCAGACTTACGAGAACTTCGACTGCCTTGATCGGTCGGGCGTTTGCGGCACATTCGAAAAAGCGGCAGGCAGCCAAGGACGGAACCTGTTCGTGGCAACCTTCATGCCGTACGTCTGAGTCCCATGCCGCAGGCTGGAGCATGGGAGGTCACTGCAGACCCACCCGCTTCAACTCCTCCGCAGTCAAAGGCGGCGCCACCAAGGGGGCCTTCAACGGCCCCACCGCCGCCGCCAACAGCACCGACGGACCCAGCAACACCTCCGCCCGCCGCTCCAGCGACGTCACATCCGTCACGCGGCGGGCGATCCGCCCGTTCCCCGTGGCCGTGCGCATCAGCCGGTCCACATACCCGGCCAGCAGCCGATCCCGCAGCGTGGGCCCGTTCTCCGTCGCCCCCGGATAGAACACGTCCTGCCCCGTCGCCAGATCCCACGCCGCCCCCACCGGCCGGGCGACGGCCTTCTGCACCCGACGGGACAGCCCGGCCGCACCGAACCCGTACCGCGCGGTCAGCTTCCGCAGGAGCAGCGCGCTCTGGGCGCCGACCGCCAGACCGTGGCCGTACACCGGGTTGTACGCGGCCAACGCGTCGCCCAGCACCGTGAAGTTGTCGGGCCAGGCCGCCATCCGCTCGTAGAAGTACCGTCGGTTGACCGTGGCGCGGGTGACCGCCACGTCCGACAGCGGCTCGGCCTGCCGCAGCAGGTCGCCGATGAGGGGGTGCCGCAGCTCCTCGCGGGCGAAGCGGACGAAGTCGTCGTCGGCGGCGGAGGGTTCGCCGCCGCGCGTGCCGTTCACGGTGACGATCCAGCGGCCGTTCTCGATGGGCAGCAGGAAACCCGCCCGGCCCGGGACACCGGCGCGTGGGTCGGGCTGCACATGGACGACCGGGAAGCCGCCGCGGGCCTGCTCCGGCGCGAGGTAGAGCCGACTGGCGTACGCGAGGCCGGAGTCGACCTTGCGCTCCCGCGGCGCGGGCAGGCCGAGTTCCGTCAGCCACCGGGACGCCTGGGAGCCCCGGCCGGTGGCGTCGACCACCATGCCCGCCCCGATGGTCCGTTCACGCCCGTCGCGCTCCCGCACCCGGACTCCGGTGACCGCCTCCGGTGTGCCCGCCAGTCCCAGCACCTCGGTGCCGCCGAGCACTTCCACGCGCCCGCCGGCCAGGACCTGTGCGCGGACCGTCGCGTCCAGCAGATCCCGTCCGGCCAGGATCACATGGTGGGACTCGGGCCAGCGCCGGAACCAGCCCTGCGCCGAGTAGCCGACGATGTCCGTGGTGATCGGCGCCCGCCGCGCCCCCGCCTCCCGGAGCGCCTCGGAGATGCCCGGCAGCAGTTCCTCCATGGCCCGCACACCGCCCGACCACAGCATGTGGGCGTGCCGGGCCTGCGGCAGGCCCTTGCGTGGCTCGGGGCCCTCGGGCAGCACGTCCCGCTCGACGACCAGGACACGGTCGGCGAAGGCGGCGAGCGCCTGTGCCGCGAGCATGCCGGTATGGGATCCCCCCAGGACCACGGCGGTTCTGGCGGGGGAGGGACTGTCACTCATGCGCGGACATGCTCTCTGCCGGGACGGCCGCACGGGTGCGTACCGCCTTGATCTCGTCGGTGCTGCGCAGGGCCTCGGACACGGCCTGGATCTCCTGCAACAGGTACGTGGTGTCGGGGGCGCCGGCCCCGTCGGCGTCCGAGGAGCCCCGTTCGCGCTCCAGGGCGTCCAGGATCGTCACGGCCGCCGCCAGCGCCCGGGCCCGGTCGGGCGTGGAACCGAGGGCCAGGGCGGCGGCGTGGGCCCGGTCGCGCAGTTCGTCGTCGAGGTGGCGGGAGAGGTGCAGGAGCGCGTCGCGGATGAGTGTCTCGCGGCGGATCAGCCGCATCTCGTGGGTCGCCCGCAGCGCGAAGGGCTCACGGCCGCCCGCGACGTTCCGCATCAGCCGGGCCAGGGGTCTGAGGTCGCGATGGCGGCGGCGCAGCCGCCACCGCTCCTGGAGGTACTGGCCGGCGTGCGGCACGATGAAGCCGGTCGCGACCAGGGTCGCCGCGATGCACGCGGCCGACGGCGCGATGTTGGTGTTCAGCCAGTCCAGGTCGTGTCCGGTCCAGCGGGCGACGACGGCCGTGAGCTTGGCGGCGCTGAAGAGCAGGTTCGTCGCGAAGCCGACTCCCAGGAACCGCAGCCCCCAGCGCAGCCAGCCGTCGAGACCCTCGGTGCGGATCCAGTTCCAGACGAGCCGGGACGTGACCAGGCTGGCCACCATGTGGGCGCACAGGTAGAGGAGGATCGCCTCCCGCATGTACGGCGTGGAGGCGTAGTAGGTGTCCAGGTCCCGGATCTGTTCCACGGGCACGTCGGCGAGGGCGAACAGCACCCACAGGGCGATCACGACACCCGCGTAGACGGCGACCACCCACCGGGTCGCGCGGCGGGTGTGCGCGTGGCGTTCGGTGCGGCCGTTGCGCCAGTGGACGACCAGCAGCAGCCATGACGCGCAGAGCGCGGTGAGCAGCGAGTACACCCAGGGCGCCGCGATGTTCGGCACGCCGGTGACCCGGTTGGTCCAGGAGATGGTGCTGGGGGCGGCGAACACGAACACCGCGCAGGCGAACAGCAGCAGTCCGCCGACGGCCCGCAGCAGCGGGTCCCGCCAGAGCTTCAGGATGCTGGGCAGTTTGATCACCAGGGCCGCGGTCAGCACCACGGTGGGGAGCCAGAAGGAGATGTACACCCCGCTGAGGAGGTTGCCCTGCGCGAGCGGACCGGCGTGCGTCACCGCTGTGTGCCTCCGCGCCCGCGGTACCCCATGGACCGCTCCATCCCGTTGAGGGACGCCCTGCCGCCGTGGCCCGTCAGATAGGGCCGGAACGCCGCCGCCAGCCGGTGCCCGAAGTCGTCGGCCTCCGCCTCGTCGGTCTGCCGTGAGCCGTCGCGCGCGGCGACGGCCAGGGCGTCCTTCCAGTCGGGGCCGCCGGCCAGCGCGCGGGCGGCGGCCGGGCCCACCCCGTGCCGGTGTCCGGCGTTCAGATGCCACAACTCATGGCCGAGGATGACCAGTTGCTGCACCGCTTCGGCCCGCTCCTCGACGATGACCAGGTCGAAGTCCTGGAACTCCACCCACAGGCCGGTCACTTCGATCTCGTCGGGGAACCGCTCGAAGCGCAGCTCGACGGGCCGTCCGCCGCGGCGCGCGCTCATCTCCTCGCACAGCGCCCGGCACACTTCGTGCGCCCCGGCCGGGGGAGTGGATCTGGACCGCAGCGCGGTGTCGAGGTCGACGGCGAGCCGGCGCATCACGGACCCGGCTCTCGCACGCCGCAGCGCCGCGGAGACCCGCCCCGCCCTCATGCGCGCGATGTCCATCGATCCCCCTTCTCACCGCGTACGGCAGCCCGTCCGAGCGTACGCGGCCGGAACTGCCCACGTCATGAAAAATCTGTTCGGACCATTGACTGGAAAGCGCTTGCTATCTACGGTCTCGTTCGCGGTTACGAGCACCTTTCGAAATGTCGAACAAAAGTGAACGGACTGGATCTCTTCTCCGACCGTAAGGGCAGGCAATGGGACGACCTGACCTGAACCGCAGGCAACTGCTCACCGCCGCAGGCGGGTTGGCCGTGGCCGGCAGCTTCGGCTTCGCCGCGCTCGGCACCGGCGCCGACGCGCTCGCCTCCGACGCGGACACCCGGGTGCGCTACTGGAACCTGTTCAGCGGCGGCGACGGCGCCAACATGATCGCGATGCTGGACTCCTTCCGGAAGGAGCACCCCGGCATCGCGGTCAAGGACTCCACGCTCCAGTGGGGCAACCCCTTCTACACCAAGCTCGCCATGGCCGCCGCGGGCGACCGCGCCCCCGAGCTCGGCGTCATGCACATGGGCCGGGTCGCGGGCTTCTCGCCGGGACGGCTCCTGGACCCGTGGGACGAGGCGCTCCTCGCCGAGTACGGCGTGCGCGAGGCGGACTACAACCCGGCGCTGTGGAACCGCGGAGTCATCGACGGCAAGCTCTACGCCCTCCCCCTCGACATCCACGTCCAGCTCTGCTTCTACCGCAAGGACGTCCTGAAGAAGGCGGACCTGCTCGGCGACGACGGCCGGATGATCCCGGTCGGCTCCACCGGCGAGTGGTTCGACGTCCTGAAGAAGGCCGGACAGGTCCAGAAGAAGGGCCTCCAGACCATCGGCCTGTGGACCAACGACCAGAACTTCCAGTGGTGGTTCTTCGTCGCCTTCTACACCCAGCTCGGCGGCCGGTGGTTCGACGACGGCGACACCGAGGTCCTCTTCGACGTCGACAAGGCCACCCAGGTCCTGGAGTTCCTCCGGCAGCACGTCACCGACGGCTATGTCATCCCCGGCGCACCCACCGGCGAGCAGTTCATCAACGGCGCCCCCTTCACCTGGGAGGGCAACTGGTCCGTGCCGGTCTTCTCCGGCGCGGAACTGGACTACGGCGCGACCCCGCTGCCGCCCGTCTTCGGCAGGCCCGCCACCCACGCCGAGTCGCACGCGTTCGTCCTGCCCCACCAGGCGGGCCGCGGCGGCGCCACCAACGAGGCCGCGCACGAACTGGCCGCGTACGTCGTCACACACGCCCAGCAGTGGGCCGCCGGCGGCCACATCCCCGCCTACACGCCGACACTGTCCACGGCCGCGTACCAGGAGCTGGAACCGCAGAACGAGTACGTGAGCGCCATGGACCACCAGGCCACCGAGCCCAAGGTGTGGTTCGCGGGCTCCACCGGCGTCCTCGCCCAGGACCTCGGCCCCGCCGTCGTCTCCTCGACCATGGGCTCCGCCAAGCCGGCCCAGGTCGCCCGGACGATGAGGAGCCACCTCACCAAGCTCCTCGCCTCGAAGAACCCGATGGACGGCAGGACCGCCGCGCAGGGAGGACGGGCCGCATGACCACCAGCGCTCAGACCGTCGTCGCACCGGCGCGGGCGAGGACCGCGACCGCCGTCGCGACCGTCCGCCGCAAGCAGGGCTTCCAGCACGGGGGCTGGTTCATCGCCCCGTTCCTGGCACTCTTCGTGCTCTTCGTGCTCTGGCCGCTGCTGCGCGGCCTCTACCTCAGCTTCACCGACGCCAACATCTCCGGCGAGGGCGCGAGCTTCGTCGGCCTCGACAACTACCGCGAGGCCCTCAACGACCAGGCCATGTGGGACGCGCTCGGCCACAGCGCCTGGTTCACGCTGCTCGTCGTCCCCTGCATCACCGTCCTGGCGTTCCTGCTCGCGATGCTGGCCCACCACATCGAACGCGGCAAGTGGCTGTGGCGCCTGTGCTTCTTCGCCCCCTTCCTGCTGCCCTCCACGGTCGCCGCCAACATGTGGCAGTGGCTCTTCACCCAGGGCATCGGCCTGTTCAACGAGACCTTCGGACTCACCACCCCCTGGCTCACCGACAAGTCGTACGCGATGCTCGCCATCGTCATCCAGACCCTGTGGTGGACGGTCGGCTTCAGCTTCCTGCTCTACCTCGCCGCGCTCCAGGGCATCCCCGACCACCTCTACGAGGCGGCCAGGCTGGACGGCGCCGGCGCCTGGCACCGCATGGTCCACATCACCCTGCCGATGCTGCGCCACATCACCGGCCTGGTGATCGCGCTCCAGATCCTCGCCTCGCTCCAGCTCTTCGACCAGGCCGTCGTGATGATGGACTTCAGCCCCGGACCCGAGCTCAGCACCCGCTCCTTCGTCCAGTACACCCTCGAACAGGGCTTCACCAGCTACCGCGTGGGCTACGCCTCCGCGATGTCCATCATCTTCTTCGTGATCATCGCGGCCGTCGCCCTCGGACGGATGGCACTGCTGCGCAACCGTGAGGAGGGCACCCGATGAGCGCCACCCCGATACGGCTCAAGCCCCGCAAGCCCTGGACGCCGAGCCAGATCGTCCTCACCCTGCTCGGCGTCGCCGTCTCCGCCGTCTTCGTGGCCCCGATCGCCGCCGCCCTGTTCACCTCGCTCAAGTCCGAGGCGGAGGCGGCCGAGATCCCGCCGCACTGGCTGCCCGAGATGTGGACCCTCCAGGCCTGGAGGTCCCTGTGGGAGAGCGGCAACATCGGCAACTGGTTCATCAACTCGCTGGTCGTCTCGGTGTGCGTGACGACCATCGTGCTGGCGGTGAGCGCGCTGGCCGGCTACGGCTTCGCCCGCACCGAGTTCCGCGGCAAGAAGGCCCTGATGGGCGTGGTGATGGCGGGCCTCATGGTGTCTCCGGCGGTCCTCGGCGTACCGCTGTTCACCACGGTCCAGCAGATGGGGATGGTCGACACCTACTGGGGCATGATCCTGCCGCAGTGCGCGCCCGCCGCGATGGTCTACATCCTCTACAAGTTCTTCCAGGGCATCCCGCGCGAACTGGAGGAGGCCGCCTTCATCGACGGCGCCGGCCGCTGGCGCGTCTTCTTCACGATCGTCGTCCCGCTCGCGCGACCGTCCCTGGCGGCGGTGGGCATCTTCACCTTCATCGCCTCGTGGAACAACTTCCTGTGGCCGTACATGGTCACCAACAACCCCGACCTGATGACCATGCCGAACGGCATCGCGACCGTCATGAACTCCTACGGCATCCAGTGGGCCCAGCTCATGGCCGGCGGCCTGATGGCGGGCCTGCCCCTGATCGTCGTCTTCGTCTTCTTCCAGCGGCAGATCGTGGCGGGCGTCGCCCACACGGGATTGGCGGGACAGTGAGAGCGCGGAGAGCGATGACGGCCGTGGCGGCGGCGGTCCTTCTGACCTTCCTCCCCAACACGGCACAGGCCGAGGGGAGTTACCCCGACCCGCTCCCGATCGCCGGCCAGCAGATCATCCACGACCCGACCGTCCTCAGGCTGAAGTCCGGCCAGTACGTGGCGTACTCGACCGGCGGGGTGATCGGCGCCCGGCTCTCCAAGGACCTGCGGAACTGGACCGACGCGGGCAACGCCTTCGCCGAGCCGCCGAGTTGGTGGTACGAGTACAACGGCACCGGCGACCCGTGGGCCCCCGACATCTCCTACCGGGCGGGCAGGTACTGGCTGTACTACGCGGTGTCGTCCTGGGGCACCAACCACTCCGCGACAGGCGTGGCCACCTCGACGTCCGGCCTCCCCGGCACCTGGACCGACCACGGCAAGGTCTTCACCTCCGAACGCACGGACACCTGGAACGCCATCGACCCCGCCCTGATCCAGGCCGACGGCAGGCTCTGGATGTCCTTCGGCTCGTACTGGACCGGTATCCGCATGGTCGAACTGAACCCGAGAACGGGCAAGGCGGTCGAGGGCGCCACGGTCCACCACCTGGCGACCCGCCCCGACGCCCCGTACGCGGTGGAGGGCCCGTACATCGTCAAGCACGGCCGCCACTACTACCTCTTCGCCTCGTACGACGCCTGCTGCGCGGGCGTGAACTCGACGTACAAGATCAAGGTGGGCAGGTCTACGTCGGTAACGGGCCCGTACACCGACAGCACGGGCAAGCCGCTCCTGGAGGGCGGCGGCGACCTACTGCTGGAGGGCCACGGAAGGTATGCCGGCACGGGCGGCCAGTCGGTCTTCAGGGACCGGGGCCAGGATTGGCTGGCGTACCACTACTACGACGCAGAGGATGCAGGCACACCAAAGCTCGGGCTGAACAGACTGCACTGGACAGAGAACGGCTGGCCGAACGTGGCTTAGGGGCGCGGGGAACTGCGCGACAAGCCCCCACCGACCCGCAGACGAAACTGAACCCCCTGAAAGGAAGACATGCGCACCGCCCGCTTCACCCTCGACCCCGCCTTCTCCATCGGCGAAGTCAACCCCCGACTCTTCGGCAGCTTCGTGGAACACCTCGGCCGCTGCGTCTACACCGGCATCTTCGAGCCCGACCACCCCACAGCGGACGAGGACGGCATCCGCACGGACGTCCTCGAACTCGTCCGCGAACTCGGCGTGACAGCCATCCGCTATCCCGGCGGCAACTTCGTGTCGGGCTACAAGTGGGAGGACTCCGTCGGTCCCGCAGCGGAGCGTCCTCGTCGCCTCGACCTCGCCTGGCGCTCGACGGAGTCCAACCGCTTCGGCCTCTCCGAGTACATCGACTTCCTGAAGAAGGTCGGCCCCCAGGCCGAGCCGATGATGGCCCTCAACCTCGGCACCCGCGGTGTCGCCGAGGCCCTCGAACTCCAGGAGTACGCCAACCACCCCGACGGCACCGCCCTCGCCGACCTCCGCGCCTCCCACGGCGACAAGGACCCCTTCGGCATCAGGCTCTGGTGCCTCGGCAACGAGATGGACGGGCCCTGGCAGACCGGCCACAAGACGGCGACGGAGTACGGCCGGGTCGCCGCCGAGACGGCCCGCGCGATGCGCCAGATCGACCCGGGCGTCGAACTCGTCGCCTGCGGCTCCTCCAGCCAGTCCATGCCGACGTTCGCCGAGTGGGAGGCGACGGTCCTGGCGGAGACGTACGAACTCGTCGACTACATCTCCCTGCACGCCTACTACCAGCCCGAGAACGGCGACATCGACTCCTTCCTGGCCTCGGCCGTCGACATGGAGTCCTTCATCGAGAACGTGGTCGCCACCGCCGACCACGTGGGCGCGAAGCTCAAGTCGAAGAAGAAGATCAACCTCTCCTTCGACGAGTGGAACGTCTGGTACATCTCGGAGTGGCACGAGATCGAGAACTCCGGCGCGCGGGACTGGGCGGAGGCCCCCCGTCTCCTGGAGGACAACTACAGCGTCACCGACGCCGTCGTCTTCGGCTCCCTGCTCATCGCCCTGCTCCGGCACGCCGACCGCGTCACCGTCGCCTGCCTCGCCCAGCTGGTCAACGTCATCGCGCCGATCATGACCGAGCCGGGCGGTCCGGCCTGGCGGCAGACGACGTTCTTCCCGTTCGCCCAGGCCGCCAGGTACGGCCGCGGCGAGGTCCTCGACGTACGGGTCGACTCACCGACGTACGAGACGAAGAAGTACGGCGAGACCGACCTGCTGCACGCCACCGCCGTGCGCGGCGAGGACGGTTCGGTCACCGTCTTCGCGGTCAACCGCAGCCGGACCGAGGCGCTGCCCCTCGAAGTCGCCCTCGGCGCGCTGGACCTGACGTCCGTCGTCGAGCACAGTGTCCTCGCCGACGCCGACCCGGACGCCAGGAACACCCTCACCGAGCCCGAGCGGGTCGCCCCGCACACGGCCGAGGGCACCGCGCTGACCGACGGCACCCTGACCGCCGTACTCGAACCGCTGTCGTGGAACGTGATCCGGCTGGCGTAGGGGAAGTTCAGCGCTCGATGCGCACCTGTGCGGGCGGATACGGGGACGAGGAGTCCGTACCCACGGCCCAGTAGCCGCCCGCCGCGCCGGGAACCGAGGCAAGTGCGCCGATCAGGACGGGAGTTGTGGAGACGGGCCCCCGCTCACTCACCCAACTCCCCTCCGACCACCGCAGGTGGTGCGCGCGGGTCTGGTCCCAGAAGTCCCAGCCCGCGATGCGGTCGGGGAGGCCCTGGCCGTCGGCGACGATCGCGGTGAGCATGCCGACGGTGAACGGCGTGGTGGCGTAGGACCACGCGGCGCCGTCCCAGTGGCGCAGGGTGACGGACGGCGGTTTGCCGGGCGGGCCGCCGACCCCGTAGTCGTAGCCGGTGAGCCACACGTCGTCGGCGGTGACCGGGAGCAGCCCGGTGACGTAGGGGCGCAGTCCGGCGGGCGCGGGCAGTTCGGTCCAGGTCTCGCCGTCCCAGCGGGCGACGAGCGCGGCGTCGTACACCCAGACATCGCCGTCCGGTGCCACGCGGACACCGGCCGGGGCGCTGGTGGGCGGGGTCGGGGGCGGGGTCACCCCGGTCCAGCCGTCGTCACCGACGTCCGCGCGCAGCAGCCCACAGACGTGACAGTTG
>NZ_JABERD010000096.1 GCF_013044505.1 Streptomyces sp. S3(2020)
TTTGTGTTTTTGTTTGTAAAGGACCGGCGACCAACGTGGTAAAGACAAGCCGCTGCGGCGGGAGCGTCAGAGGGGTATAAGAGACAGGCTCGACGCCGTTCGCGTCGCGGAAGGTGACCAGCCGCGGGCGCAGCCGCTCGAAGGCCTCGCGCAGCCGGGTCAGGCCGGCCCAGGTCTGCATGTCCTTGACGGAGGCGGGGCCGAACGCGGCGAGGTAGCGCAGCACGGTCGCGTCCGGCGCCGGGGCCGGTTCGGCGGAGCGGCCCAGCCAGTGCTCGGCGGTGGTGAGGGCGACCTGGCCGCTCTTGCCCCACAGTCCGCGCGGGGTGACCTGGACGAGCGGGAGACGGCAGCGGGCGGCGATCGCGAGGGCCTGCGGGTCGGCGTCCGGCCACTCGGCGAGGAGTTCCTCGCGCAGCTGCTTCATGGTGCGCGGCTCGGCCTCGACGAGGCCGCGGGCGAGGACGGCGAGGCGGTCGAGGTCGACGCCCTGGAGCCCCTTGCGGAACTGTGTGAGTTCGCGGTCACGGGCGGCCTGGACCAGCGGGCGCAGGGTGAGGGTGTCGTCGGCGGTGTGGGTGTGGATGGTGGAGCGCATGGTGACGATGCGGACGACCTCGCGGTCGGCCATCAGGGCGGACAGCGCGTCGGGGGTGAAGCCGTCGAGGCGGGCCGCGAGCGCGTAGTACGGGGGTTTGACGTTCTGGGCCTGGAGGCCGAGCAGATGCTCGACGGCCGCCTTGGCGGGCAGGTCCGCGCGGCGCAGCAGCAGCTGCCGGTCGAGGGTCGCGCGGTTGAGGGCGCGGGTGTCGAGCACGGGGGCCGTCGTCTTCGTCATGGGGACCACGCTACTGAGGCTTGCGGACACCTTCTGTCCGCAACTCTGACCGTTTCCCGCGTCACGCGGACACGCCGACGTCGTTCGCCCCGTATATCCTGCCCGTGATCACGTGATCACCCAGCCGTCGGCTCGATCCGGGAGGCAGCCGCGATGCCCGAGCGACGCGCCCGTCCGACCCCGAGGAGCCGGGGACGATCCGCCTGGCGCCGCGCGCTGACCTCCCCGCCGCCGCCGGAGCGGCCGCCGGCGAGGCGGGCCGAGGCGGCGGAGGCGGAAGCCGAGCAGGCGAGCATCGTCCAGGCGGCCCTGTACCGGGACGGTGTCCGGGTCTCCTCCCCCGCGACCCTCGCCGACACCTTCCGGGAGCTGCGCGAGCAGCCCTCGGGCATGGCGTGGATCGGCCTGGCCCGCCCCACCGAGGCCGAACTCCTCTCCCTGGCCGCCGAGTTCGACCTCCACCCGCTGTCGGTCGAGGACGCGATGGAGGCCCATCAGCGGCCCAAGCTGGAGCGCTACGGCGACACGCTCTTCGTCGTCCTGCGGGCCGCCCGCTATCTGGACGCCTCCGAGGAGGTCGACTTCGGCGAGCTGCATGTCTTCGTCGGCCCCGACTTCGTCATCACGGTCCGGCACGGCGCGGCACCCGATCTGTCGGCGGTGCGCCGCCGCATGGAGGAGACGCCGGAGCTGCTGAAGCTGGGCCCGGAGGCGGTCCTGTACGCCATCCTCGACGCGGTGGTCGACGGCTATCTGCCGGTCGTGTCGGGGGTCCAGAACGACGTCGACGAGATCGAGACGGAGGTCTTCCGCGGCGACCCGGAGGTCTCCCGCCGTATCTACGAACTCTCCCGCGAAATGGTCGAGTTCCAGCGCGCCACCCGCCCCCTGGTCGGCATGCTGCACGGCCTGATGGCCGGCTTCTCCAAGTACGGCACCGACGACGAGCTCCAGCGCTACCTCCGCGACGTCGCCGACCACGTCACCCACACCAGCGAACGCGTCGACGGCTTCCGCCAGGCCCTCACCGACATCCTCACGGTGAACGCGACACTGGTCACCCAGCAGCAGAACGCGGAGATGCGGGCGCTGGCGGAGGCGGGGTTCGAACAGAACGAGGAGATCAAGAAGATCTCGTCGTGGGCGGCGATCCTGTTCGCTCCGACGCTGGTCGGGACGATCTACGGCATGAACTTCGAGAACATGCCGGAGCTGAGCTGGGGGTTCGGGTATCCCTTCGCGATCGGGCTGATGGGTGTGGTCTGCGTGAGCCTGTACGTGATTTTCAAGCGGCGGGACTGGCTGTGACAGGGTGCGTGGGCGGCGTCACAGTCAGGGCGAGGGAAAGGTCACAGGCGTTCCTCTGCTCCGGCTGGAGCCCGCTGGCCTAGCATCCGACGCATGACGGTCCTGCCTGACGACGGGCTTGAGCTGGCCGGTGAGTTCCCTGACGTTCCCCACGAGCAGTGGCAGCGCCTCGTGGCGGGTGTCCTGCGCAAGTCGGGCAAGGACGTCGAGGGCTCCGCGGCCGAGGAAGCCCTGTCCACCGCGCTGGAGGACGGGTTGCGCACCCGGCCTCTGTACTCCGCGCTCGATGCCGCGCCCGAGCCGGGCCTGCCCGGTTTCGCCCCCTTCGTACGCGCGGGACGCGCCGAAGGGAACACGGTCGGCGGCTGGGACGTACGGCAGCGGCACACGGCGGCGGACAACGCCTCGGTCCTGGCCGACCTGGAGAACGGCGTCGGCTCCCTGTGGCTGGGCGTCGGCGAGGGCGGCATCCCGGTGGCGTCGCTGGGTCGCGTCCTCGACGGCGTCTACCTCGACCTGGCACCGGTCGTCCTCGACGCCGGGGCCGAAGTCGAGCCCGCCGCACGGGAGTTGCTGCGGCTGTACCAGGAGCGGGGCGTCGCGAAGGACGCGGCGCTGGGCAATCTCGGCGCCGACCCGCTGGGTCATGAGGCCCGCACCGGGCAGACGTACGACTTCGCGCCGGTGGCTTCTCTCGCGCGGCGGTGTGCCGAGGAGTACCCGGGGCTGCGGGCGCTGACCGTGGACGCGCTGCCGTATCACCAGGCCGGTGGTTCGGCCGCGCAGGAGCTGGGTGCCTCGCTGGCGACCGGTGTCGCGTATCTGCGGGAGCTGACCGGGGCCGGGCTGAGCGTCGAACAGGCCTGTGGGCAGCTGGAGTTCCGGTACGCGGCGACCGCCGACCAGTTCCTGACGATCGCCAAGCTGCGGGCCGCGCGCCGGCTGTGGGCCCGGGTGGCCGAGGCCTGCGGGGCGCCGGGCGCGGGGGCGCAGCTCCAGCACGCGGTGACCTCGCCGGTGATGATGACGCGCCGCGACCCGTGGGTGAACATGCTGCGCGCGACCATCGCCACGCTGGCCGCCGGCGCGGGCGGGGCGGAGTCGGTCACCGTGCTGCCCTTCGACGACGCGCTCGGACTGCCGGACGCGTTCTCGCGGCGCATCGCCCGCAACACCTCGACGATCCTCGTCGAGGAGTCGCACCTGGCCCGGGTGATCGACCCGGCGGGCGGCTCCTGGTACGTGGAGCGGCTCACCGACGAACTCGCCCACGCGGGCTGGGAGTTCTTCCAGGAGATCGAGCGGGCGGGCGGCCAGGCGGCCGCCCTGCGTTCCGGACTGCTCCGCGACCGGCTCGCCGCGACCTGGGCCGCGCGCGGCACCAAGCTCGCCAAGCGGCGTGAACCCATCACCGGCGTCAGCGAGTTCCCGTACCTGGGTGAGAAGCCCGTCGTGCGCGAGCCCGCTCCCGCACCGCCGTCCGGGGGCCTGCCCCGGGTCCGGCGCGACGAGGCGTACGAGGCGCTGCGCGCCCGCTCCGACGCCCATCTGGCCGCGACCGGCGCCCGGCCCAGGATCTTCCTGGCGGCCCTGGGTCCGGCCGCCGCCCACACCGCCCGTCTCACCTTCGCCGCCAACCTCTTCCAGGCGGGCGGCATCGAGCCCGTCACCGAGGGCGCCTTCGAGGACAGCGGGGCGAGCGAGGTCTGCCTGTGCTCCAGCGACGCCCTGTACGAGGAGCAGGCCTCGCAGACGGCTCAGGCCGTGAAGGCCGCCGGCGCCTCGCACGTGTTCCTCGCCGGGCGGCCGGCGGAGTACGCCGGTGTCGACGCCCACGTCTTCGCGGGCTGTGACGCGGTCGCCGTCCTGTCCGCCACCCTCGACCGCATGGGAGTGTCCTGATGACCAGCCCCGCCACTCCCTCCGTGCCCGACTTCTCCGGGATCGAACTGGGGGCCCCGGCCCCCGCCGGCGGCACCGACGAGTGGCAGGCGGCGCTCAAGAAGGCGGCCGGCGGCGACGACCTGCTGTGGGAGACCCCCGAGGGCATCCCGGTCAAGCCGCTCTACACCGGGCAGGACCTGGAGGGTCTGGACTTCCTGGACACCCGCCCGGGCGCGGCCCCGTATCTGCGCGGCCCCTACCCGACGATGTACGTCAACCAGCCCTGGACGATCCGCCAGTACGCGGGCTTCTCCACCGCCGAGGAGTCCAACGCCTTCTACCGCCGCAACCTCGCGGCCGGCCAGAAGGGCCTGTCGATCGCCTTCGACCTGCCCACCCACCGCGGCTACGACAGCGACCACCCGCGGGTGACCGGTGACGTCGGCATGGCGGGTGTGGCCATCGACTCCATCTACGACATGCGGCAGCTGTTCGACGGCATCCCGCTGGACAAGATGACCGTGTCGATGACGATGAACGGCGCCGTGCTGCCGGTCCTCGCGCTCTACATCGTGGCGGCGGAGGAACAGGGCGTACCGCCCGAGAAGCTGGCCGGGACCATCCAGAACGACATCCTCAAGGAGTTCATGGTCCGCAACACCTACATCTATCCGCCGTCGCCGTCGATGCGGATCATCTCCGACATCTTCGCGTACACCTCGCAGCGGATGCCGCGCTACAACTCCATCTCCATCTCCGGGTACCACATCCAGGAGGCGGGAGCGACGGCCGATCTGGAGCTGGCGTACACCCTCGCCGACGGTGTGGAGTACATCCGCGCCGGGCGTGAAGCCGGCCTGGACGTGGACGCGTTCGCGCCGCGGCTCTCCTTCTTCTGGGCGATCGGCATGAACTTCTTCATGGAGATCGCCAAGCTGCGCGCGGCACGCCTGCTGTGGGCGAAGCTGGTCAAGCAGTTCGACCCGCAGAACGCCAAGTCGCTGTCCCTGCGCACCCATTCGCAGACCTCGGGCTGGTCGCTGACCGCGCAGGACGTGTTCAACAACGTCACCCGCACCTGCGTCGAGGCGATGGCGGCGACCCAGGGCCACACCCAGTCGCTGCACACCAACGCCCTCGACGAGGCGCTCGCGCTGCCCACCGACTTCTCGGCACGCATCGCCCGCAACACCCAGCTGCTGATCCAGCAGGAGTCCGGCACGACCCGGGTCATCGACCCGTGGGGCGGCAGCGCGTACGTCGAGAAGCTCACCTATGACCTGGCGCGCAAGGCCTGGCAGCACATCCAGGAGGTCGAGGCGGCCGGCGGCATGGCCCAGGCCATCGACGCGGGCATCCCCAAGCTGCGCATCGAGGAGGCGGCGGCCCGCACCCAGGCCCGTATCGACTCCGGGCGCCAGCCGGTGATCGGCGTCAACAAGTACCGCGTGGAGAGCGACGAGCAGATCGACGTCCTCAAGGTCGACAACTCCTCGGTGCGCGCCCAGCAGATCGAGAAGCTGCGGCGGCTGCGCGCGGAGCGCGACGAGCAGGCGTGCCAGGACTCGCTGGACGCGCTCACCCGGGCCGCCGGCGGCGAGGGCAACCTGCTGGAGCTGGCGGTGAACGCGGCCCGCGCCAAGGCCACCGTCGGGGAGATCTCCGACGCCCTGGAGAAGGTGTACGGGCGGCACGCCAGCCAGATCCGTACGATCTCCGGCGTGTACCGCAACGAAGCCGGCGAGTCCCCGTCCGTGGACCGCACCCGTGCCCTCGTGTCCGACTTCGCCGAGGAGGAGGGGCGCCGGCCGCGCATCCTGGTCGCCAAGATGGGCCAGGACGGCCACGACCGCGGCCAGAAGGTCATCGCCACCGCCTTCGCCGACCTCGGCTTCGACGTCGACGTCGGCCCCCTGTTCCAGACCCCGGGCGAGGTGGCCCGGCAGGCGGTGGAGGCGGACGTGCACATCGTCGGCGTCTCCTCGCTGGCGGCCGGCCATCTCACCCTCGTCCCGGCGCTCAAGGAGCAGCTGGCCGAGGAGGGGCGCGAGGACATCATGATCGTGGTCGGCGGGGTGATCCCGCCGCAGGACGTCCCGACGCTGTTGGAGATGGGCGCGGCCGCCGTCTTCCCGCCGGGGACGGTGATCCCGGACGCGGCGTACGACCTGGTCAAGCGACTGTCGGACGACCTCGGGCACGACCTGTGATCGATGTCGACGCGTATGTGAAGGGTGTGCTCGACGGCAAGCGTGCGCTCGTCGCCCGCGCCATCACGCTCGTCGAGTCGACCCGTCCCCGGCACCGGGCGCTGGCGCAGGAGTTGCTCACCGAGCTGCTCCCGCACAGCGGCCGGGCCCGGCGGATCGGGATCAGCGGGGTGCCGGGGGTGGGCAAGTCGACGTTCATCGACGCGTTCGGCACCCTGCTCACCGGTCTGGGCCATCGGGTCGCCGTGCTGGCCGTGGACCCGTCGTCGAGTCGTACGGGTGGCTCCATCCTGGGCGACAAGACCCGGATGGAACGCCTCGCCGTGGACCCGGCGGCGTTCGTGCGCCCCTCCCCCAGCGCGGGCACGCTCGGCGGGGTCGCCAAGGCCACCCGTGAGTCGATGGTCGTGATGGAGGCGGCCGGCTACGACGTGGTCCTGGTCGAGACGGTCGGTGTCGGCCAGTCCGAGACGGCCGTGGCGAACATGGTCGACTCCTTCCTGCTGCTCTCCCTCGCCCGTACCGGCGATCAGCTCCAGGGCATCAAGAAGGGCGTCCTGGAGCTGGCCGACGTGATCGCCGTGAACAAGGCGGACGGCCCGCACCAGCGGGACGCGCAGGCGGCGGCACGGGAGTTGGCGAGTGCGCTACGGCTGATGCACGGCAAGGACGCCTTCTGGACACCGCCGGTGCTGAGTTGCAGTGCGCGTGAGTCGACGGGCCTGGACACCGTGTGGGAGCGCCTCGAACAGCACCGCACGCTGCTGGACTCGACCGGGCGGCTCGCCGCCAAGCGCCGTGACCAGCAGGTCGACTGGACCTGGAACATGGTCCGCGACGAACTCCTCGGCCGCCTCCACGCCGATCCCGCGGTACGCGCACTGGCGCCCGGGCTCGAACAGCGGGTCAGGGACGGCGAGTTGACGGCGACGCTGGCCGCGGAGCGGATTCTCGAGGCGTTCGGGGAAAGCTGACCCCGCCCGGTGAGGGGCGGGGGCCGGGCGACGGTGGGCCCCGTCCTCATGCGCGGGCCCCGCCGTTGCGGCGCAGCACCCCCAAGTGGGCGTAGTACTCGATGAGTTCGGGGGCGTCCACCGTGGCGGGGTTGACGACCTGTTCCGGCGGGGCGCCCTGGAGCAGCCGCTTCACGGGGACCTCCAGTTTCTTGCCGGTGCGGGTGTGCGGGACGGCCGGGACCTGGAGGATCTCGTCGGGGACGTGGCGGGGCGAGGCGCCGGTGCGGATGGCGTCGCGGATACGGTCGCGCAGGGCGTCGTCGAGTTCGACGCCGGCCGCCGGGACCACGAAGAGCGGCATCCAGTAGCCGCCGTCGGGTTCCTCCGCGCCGATGACCAGGGCCTCGGTGATCTCCGGGAGGCGTTCGACGACGTCGTGGATGTCGGCGCTGCCGAGCCGTACGCCGTTGCGGTTGAGGGTGGAGTCCGAGCGGCCGTGCACGGCGACCGAGCCGTGCGAGGTGAGGGTGATCCAGTCGCCGTGCCGCCACACTCCGGGGTACGCCGAGAAGTAGGCGTCGCGGTAGCGGCTGCCCTCGGGATCGTTCCAGAAGTACAGCGGCATCGACGGCATCGGGCGGGTGACGACCAGCTCGCCGACCTCGTCGACGACCGGGGCGCCCTCCGGGTCGTACGCGGCCAGCGCGACACCGAGGAAGGGGGCGGACAACTCCCCTGCCCAGACGGGGGTGTTGGGCGCGCTGCCCGCGAAGCCCGACACGACGTCCGTGCCGCCGCTGATCGAGGCGAGGAGGACCTCGCCGCCCACGTGGTCGCGGACCCAGGGGTAGGCGGAGGCCGGCAGGGTCGAGCCGGTGCAGCCGACGGCGCGGATCGCGGACAGGTCGTGCACGGAGGGGTCGATGCCGAACTTGGCCATGCCCAGCAGGTACTGGGGGCTGGTACCGAAGAGGGTGACCCGGTGCCGGGCGGCCAGCCGCCACAGGATGTCCGGTTCGGTGAGCAGGGCCGGGCTGCCGTCGTAGGTGCAGGCGGTGGCGCCGGTCAGGAGGGTGGAGACGACCAGGTTCCACATCATCCAGTGGGTGGTGGTGTACCAGAGCAGTCGGTCGCCGGGACCGAGGTCGGAGTGCAGACCGAGGGTCTTGAGGTGTTCGAGGAGAACGCCGCCGTGGCCGTGGACGATGCCCTTGGGCAGCCCGGTGGTACCGGAGGAGAAGACGACCCACAGAGGGTGGTCGAACGCAACGGGTACACACGCGAGTTCCTCGGTGCGGGTGGCCGCGTCCTCCCAGGGGAGCACCAGGGACGGGTAGTTCTCCGAGAGGCCCGGAAGGCCCACGTGGTCCACGAGGACCGTCGCCTTCAACGTGGGCAGTGCGCGGGCCAGTTCGAGGACCGCGGCACGGCGGTCGTGGCTGGTGCCGTTGAACAGATAGCCGTCGGCGGCGACCAGGACGGCGGGTTCGAGCTGACCGAAGCGGTCGGCGGCGGCCTGTGGCGCGTAGTCCTGCCCGCACACCGACCACACCGCGCCGAGGCTCGCCGCGGCCAGGAACGCGACGATCGCGTGCGGGGTGTTGGGGAGGTAGCCGACGACCCGGTCGCCCGCGCCCACGCCGAGGTCGCGCAGGGTGGCGGCGACGGAGGCGACCTGGGCGCGCAGCCGCCCGCCGGTCACCTCGTGGGCGGCACCGGTCTCGTCCAGGGCGACGATCGCCGTCTCCTCGGCGGCGAGGTCGCGCAGAGCGTGGTGGGTGTAGTTGAGGGTGGCGCCGGGGAACCAGCGGGCGCCGGGCATCCTCTCCTCGGCGAGCACGCTCTCGTAGGGCGAGGACGCCTCGATGTCGAAGTACTCCCAGATCGCGGCCCAGAACCCTTCGAGGTCGGTGACGGACCAGCGGTGCAGGGTGGCGTAGTCGTCGGCGTCGAGGCCGTGGCGTCGGGCGAAGTCCGCGATACGGCTGCGTTCGACGGACTCCGGTCCGGGGGTCCAGAAGGGCGTGGTCATCGGGTGGCGCTCCTCAACGGGCTGACGGTGGTGGGAAGTTCGGTGACATGGCGGCCGGTGCACAGCAGCGGCGCCCAGACCGCGGTGCCGGTGAAGTCGGCGCCGCCGCGCGGGAGGACGTCCAGGACCACGCGGTCGGGCCGCAGCAGGACCGCGTCCGCGCGACCGGACTCCAGCCAGCCGGCGAGGGTGCCGTCGTCGCCGGTGTCCCGTACGTCGAGGATCCGTGCGCCGATCCCTTCGGCGAGGGCCCGCACCGAGGGGGTGAGGGGCACCGCGGTCAGGACGGCGAAGGAGTCGCCGAGGAGGCCGTCGAGGCGGCTGCGGGTGCCGTCGGCGGTCACCCAGGGCTGGGGGCAGTGGGTGCCGCCGAGACGGCTGCGGCGGCTCAGCGGGCCCGGCCGCAGAGCGCGGCCGAGGTCGCGGGTGGCGGCCCCCGTCACACCGGGGACGCGGCAGGCCGCGCTCACGGCGGTGCGGCGCAGGGCGGCGGCACGGTCCTGGCCGCCGGTCATGGCCCAGCCCATGGCGACCGCGAGCCGGATCACATGCAGGGCGTGCGGCTTGCGTTCCCGCTCGTACGTCTCCAACAGCCGTTCGTCGGCGCCCTGCTGGAGGACCCGGGCCAGTTTCCAGGTCAGGTTGTAGGCGTCCCGCAGTCCCGCGCACAGTCCCTGTCCGACGAACGGCGGGGTGAGATGCGCGGCGTCGCCGAGCAGGAACATCCGGCCCCGGCGCCAGCGGTCGGCGATGCGGGCCCGGAAGGTGTACCGCGCCTGGCGGATGACGTGGAAGTCGTCGACGCCCAGGATGTCCACCCAGGGCGCGACCAGCTCGCGCAACAACCCGTCGTCGAGCTGCTGCCCCTCCTCCAGTCGGAACTCCCAGCGGTAGCGGTCCTCGCCGATGCGCATGAAGGTGGCGGGGCGGTGCGGGTCGCAGACCTGGTCGACGCCCTCCCAGCAGCGGACGGCGGCTTTCGTCGTCACGTCGATGACGGTCCAGTGCTCCTCGAAGCGCAGGTCCTCCCACTCGGCGCCGATCGCGGCGCGGATGAGGCTGCCCGCGCCGTCACAGCCGAGCAGTGCGTCCGCGAGCAGCACATGCTCGCCCTCGCCGTCGCGATAGATGACACGCGCCGGCCCGTCCACGCCGTCCTCGACCGCCGTCACCTCGACCCCGCCGCGCAACTCGCACTCCGGGCGGCGGACCAGCTCGTCCCGCAGGATCCGCTCCAGTTCGGGCTGGTCGAACATGCTGGTCTGCGGGAAGCCGTGGCGGCCCTGCGGGGACTGCGGGAACTCGGTGATCACCCGGTGCCGGGCGTCCAGCAGCCTGAGACCGCGCGCGGGACGGGCCACGGCGGCGAACGCGTCGGCGACACCGGCGGCCTGGAGGATCCGGCGCACCTCGTCGTCGGTGGCGACGGCCCGTGGAAGGGGGTACACGTCCCGGTGGCGTTCCAGGACGACACTGCGGACGCCGTGCCGGGCCAGGAGGAGGGCAGCGGTCACGCCCACGGGCCCGGCACCGACGATCACCACGGGCACGTGGGGGTCGGCACTCACTGCGCGTCCGTCACCGGCGTGCGCTGCTCGCCGAGGTCGATCCGTCCGTCGTCGGTGGCGATCGTCGCGGTGATCACGTCGCCGTGGCGCAGGTAACGGGGGTTCCTGGCCTGGGACTTGAAGAACGCCCTCCACTTCAGCGCGGGCGGCAGCAGCGCACCGATCTTCTCGACGGCCTTCGGCGGGGCCTTGAGGGCGGTGCCGCCGGGGGTGCCGGTCAACAGCAGGTCGCCGGGGTCGAGGGTCTGGAAGCGGGCCAGCAGGGTGAGTGCCTGCGCCGGGCGGACGATCATGTCGGCGAGGGTGCGGTCCTGACGCGGATCGCCGTTGACGCTCAACTTCAGCCGCAGGTCCAGAAGACGGTCGAAGTCCTCCGGCTCCAGCAGCGTCAGGTGCGGCCCGGTGGGCGTGAAGGTGGGGTACGACTTGCTCTCGTAGAACTGCGTCCTGGTGAGCTGTACGTCCCGCGCGCTGATGTCGTCGGTGACGACCAGCCCGGCGACGTACGACGGCAGGTCCCGCTCCTCGACGACGGTGCCGACCGGCAGCGGTGCCCCCATGACCAGCCCGAGTTCGATCTCGTAGTCGAGGAACCGCACGTGCGGCGGCCGGACGACGGTCTCGCCGGGGCCGCTGACCGAGCCGGAGGCCTTGCGGAAGAAGGCGGGCGGGATGTCACCGGTGAAGCCCGAATCGCGGGCGTGGCTGCGGTAGTTGACCATCTGGCACACCACCCGGCACGGGGTCGTGACCGGGGAGAGGGCCACCAGGTCGGCGACGGGTGTGCCGGGCTCGTCGGAGGCGGCGGCCTCGCGGACGGCGTCCCGGTCCGCGAGCAGTTCGGCGGTGGTGGCGGCCTTGGTGCCGACGGGGACGGCGCGCTCGCCTCGTACGACCCACCAGCCGTCGGCGGTGCGCAGGACGTTGGTGCTCATGAGTTCATCGCTTTCATCAGGCCCAGCAGACGCGCGGGGTCGAGTTCGTTGTCACCGCGCAGCGCGTGCAGCACCTCGCGGACCTTGGCGGGAGTGGGACCGGCGCCCAGGAAGTCCCGGGTGGCGGGCGGCCCCCACTGGGCGAGGCCGCTCGCCGACATCGCCGCCCAGCCGGGCTCGACGTCGCAGGAGAACAGGTCGCCGTCGGCGAAGTGCTCCAGCATGAAGTGGTCGGGGTCGCGCCAGTAGTCGAAGAGCTGGCTGCCCTGGATGTGCCGGCCGATGCCCCAACTCCGCTTGTAGCCCCGCTCGTTCAGGTACTCGCCGCCGACGGCGATCGCGTCCAGGTCGGTGACCTGGTAGGCGGAGTGGACGTAACCGTTGCCCGGCCCCAGGTGCATGGCCAGCGTGTGGTGATCGGCCGGTACGCCACCGAGGTCGCAGCGGAGGAACGCCATCGTCGGGCCCCGGTCGCGCTGCCCGTCCAGGAACAGGAAGTCGGACACGATCATCCCGAGCGTGTCCAGGTACCAGTCCAGGGCCCGGGTGAACACCCGGGTCTCCAGCACCACATGGCCGAGCCGCTGGATCCGGGAGGGCTCGCGCGGCGGACGCTGGGTGGTGTTCGTACGACGGTGATCCGTGCCGGAGTTCAGCACCAGCGGCCGCTGGCCCGGCAGTTCCGGCAGCCGCTCGGCGCAGTGCGCCACGCGGACCGGGAAGCCCGAGGGGTCGAGCAGGTCGACCGCGTGACCGCCGCCGGGGACGTCCGCCTCCCGCACGGACGTCCCCGTGGCGCGGGCCAGCCGGTCGAGGTCGGCGCGTTCGGCCGCGCGGAAGGCCGGGCCGATGAAGCGGGACGTGCGCCCCTTGCGGATCACCATGCAGGGCGAGCCCGCGAAGGTGCCCCGCAGCCACAGTTCGGTGTCGGTGCGGGCGGCGATCTGGAAGCCGAAGTCCCGGGCGAAGACCTCCGCACGGTCCAGGTCGGGTTTCTGGAACTCCAGCCAGGCCAGGTCGGCCACTTTGATCACCGGATTCCGGGAGCGACCGGGGTGTTCGCCCCGTAGGGCGCCCCGCTCGCTGTGGAGGTCCTGATGAGCCGTCTTGGACATGACGTCCTCCAAGCAACATTGCCGTAATGATGAAATCATCAAGTTTGACGCGACTCATCGTCAAGGGGTTCCGAGAAAGAATTGATGGACTCATCAGAATTGCTGACGTATCCGCCGCCGCGACTAGACTCGGCCCATGTCTTCGTCAGCCCCGCCCCGCAACCGCTTCGAGCGTCGCCGCGCCGAGACCCGTCAGGCCCTGGTCCGCGCGGCCCGGCAGATCCTCGCCGAGACCGGGGACACCAGCGCCAGCATCCAGGCGATCGCCGAGCGGGCGGACGTCGGTTTCGGATCGTTCTACAACCACTTCGCGTCGAAGACGGAGCTGTTCGACGCTGCCGTGATGGACGCGCTGGAGGAGTTCGGCCAGACCTTCGACGAGCGGCTGACCGGGATCGACGACCCGGCGGAGCTCGTCGCGGCGGGCTTCCGGCTCAGCACCCGGATGGCCGACTCACATCCCGAGCTGATGCAGGTGCTGCGCCGGCGCGGACTCGGCTGCCTCCACTCGGAGAACGGCCTGACCTCCCGGGCCCTGCGCGATCTCCAGGCCGGCATGGCCTCCGGCCGCTTCACCGCCGTGGAGCCGGTCGTGGCCCTGTCCGCGCTGGGCGGCACGCTGCTGTCCCTGCTGGAGCTGCGGTTCACCCGACCCGAGCTGGACGGGGACGAGGCCGCCTCGAACCTCGCCGAGATGGTGCTGCGCATGCTGGGCCTCGCCCCCGAGGACGCCCACGAGGTGGCCCGTCGACCGCTGCCCGGCCTCGACTGAGACCACACCACCGAGGCCGTACCGCCCACAGAGCGATTAATTGCACATCTATGAGCAGGAAGATAGTTTCTTGCCCATTGATGTGCAACTATTTGGTGTCTCCCTCGCTCCACCGGAGGTACCGATGTGACCAGCCGACCAGCCCCGCAGGCGCCGCCCCGGCATACGCCACGCGCCACCCGCACCCGCATCCTGGAGGCGGCCCGGCGGGAACTGGGCCGTGATCCCGACAGCAGCCTCGCCGACATCGCCGAGGCCGCCGGGGTGGCCCGGCGGACCGTCTACGGGCACTTCGCCGGGCGGGCCGCACTGGTGGAGGGACTCGCCGAGGACGCCGCGGAGGCGATCCGGCTCGCGGTCGCCGTCCAGCGGGTCCCCTCCCCCGACGCCACGGCCGCGCTGGCCCGCTTCGTCCTGACGCTGTGGCCGGTCGGCGACCGTTTCCGCGTCCTGATCGGCCTCGCCCACCAGGACCTCGGTCCGGGCCGGATCGCCGCGCTCCTCTCCCCGGCCCGCGACACGGTCGCCGGGATCCTCGCCCGCGGCCAGCGCCAGGGCGTCTTCCACACCGGTCTTCCGCCGGGCCCGCTCAGCAGGGCCCTGGAGGCACATCTGCTGGCGCTGCTCGACAGCGTCAACTCCGGCGTCTGGGCCGACGACGGCACGTCCGCCGCGGCCGCCGCCCTGATCGCCGCGGGTGTCCCCAGCGACATCGCGGTGTCCACGGTCCGGCGTCTGCACGGCGCCCGGCCGACCCTCTGAAGGAGAGCCCATGTACGAACACGAGTACGGCGACGCCACGTCGTACGCGTCCCGTCCGCCCCGCCGGTTCCGTCACCCCGCGGTCGTCGCGGGGGCCGCCGCGCTCACCCTGGTCCTCGTCCCCGTGGCGGCCGACCGGTTCGCGGCGGCGCGCGTCGAGTCCAACACCGCGCAGGCGTTCCAGGAGGGCATGGACACGCCCCAGCGGCCGGAGGTCCACGTCCGAGGCTTCCCCGTCCTGACCCAGATGGCCTCCGGGTCCCTGCGGCAGGTGGACATCACCGCGCACGACATACCCGCCGACGGCTCCGCCCGTCCGCTGCCGGTGTCCCGGCTGGACCTCCGGCTGAACGGGCTGACGAGGTCCGCCGACGACACCGAGGCACGGGCCCGCAGCGCGCGGGCCACCGCCTCTCTGACCTACGCCGACGTTTCGGACGCCCTCGGCCCGGAGGTCTCCCAGGGCGCCGGCCGCGATCAGGTCGCCGCGCGAATTCGGCTGCCGTTCGGCGACGAGGCCACCGTCACGGCACGCGTCTCGGTGGTCTCCGGCAACCGCATCGCCTTCGAGGACTTCCAGGTCACGGGCGGTCCGCTGCCCGACGCGGGGCGCAAGGTGCTGGAGACGGTCTTCGACCGTCCGATCCAACTGGAGAACATCCCCGAGGGCCTGACCCTGCGCTCGGTCACCACCTCTGCGGACGGGCTGACCGCCCGGTTCTCCGGCACGTCGGTCACGTTCCACCCGGAGAACCAGAGCACTTGAGCACTTGAGCACTTGAGCACTTGGGCTCTGGGCTCTGGGCTCTGGGCAGCCCGGAAGAGCCCCCGGCCGTCGGTGCAACGGCCGGGGGCTCTTCCGTGCTCCCGCGGCCCGGCTCAGGAACCGTCGGTCGGCGTGGCCGTCGGTGTCCCGGTGGTCTCCGTGCCGTCCCCCGATTCCCGGGCCGGATCCTCGGTGACGACGATGACGGTGCCGCCCGCCTCGACCTCGCTCCCCGCCGCCGGAGTGCTGGAGGTGACCACGGCGTCGGAGGCCTGGGAGGAGCCGGAGGCGACGCTCACCCGCAGCCCGAGGCCGCCGAGTTCGTCCTGGACCTCGGCGAGGGTGCGGCCGACGATGTCCGCCGGGATCTGCACGGTCTGCACCGCCCTGGCGATCTGTACGTCGACGGAGGTGCCCGGCGCGACCTCCTTGCCTGAGGCGACGCTCTGCCCGACGACGGTCCCGGCCTCGGCTCCGCTCTCCACCTCGGTGCTGTCGCCGAGTTCGAGGTCGTTCGCGGCGAGCAGCTCGCGGGCCTCGCCCGGAGTGCTGCCGGTGAGGTCGGGGACCGTGGACCTCTCGGCCGCCTTGGCCACCGTGAGGGTGATCTCGGTGCCCTTCTCAACGCTCTCGCCGCCGGCCGGGTCCTGCTCCAGGACGGTTCCGGGGTCCTCGGTGGACACCTTGTGCCGGAGCTCCACCTTGAAGCCCTTGTCCTGAAGGATCCGGGACGCGTCGTCCTCGTCCTTGTCCGTGACGTCCGGTACCTCGGCCTTCGGGGCGCTGGTGGAGACGGTGACGGAGACGGCGTCGCCCTTGTCGAGTTCGCCGTCGAGCGGGGTCTGTTCGCAGATGTGGTCCTTGGGCTGGTCGGCGCAGGGTTCCCGCCGGGCGACGGTGAGGGTGAGGCCGGAGTTGTCCGCGGCGGACCGCGCGTCGTCGAGGGTGAGTCCGACGAGATCCGGTACGTCCACCCTGCCGTCGGCGGCCGAGCCCTGGCCGAACATCAGCCAGCCCACGCCGAGGGCCATCGCGGCGACGGTGACGCCCGCGACGACCAGCGCCACGTTTCCCCTGCGTCCACCGCTCGCCTCCTCGTCCTCCTCGTCCTCCTCGTCCTCCTCGTCGGCGACCGCCGCCGGGGGCTCGAAGGCGGGCGCGGCGATTCCCGTTCCGAGCCAGGCCCGCACATCGGTCAGCATCTCCTCGGCGGACCCGTAGCGGTGGGCGGGCTCCTTCGCCAGGGCGCGCAGCACGAGAGTGTCCACCTCGGGCCCGATGCCGGGGTTGTGGAGGCTCGGCGCCTGTGGTGCCTCCTGGACGTGCCGGTACATCACCGCCATCGGCGAGTCCCCGTCGAACGGCGGCCGGTAGGTGAGGAGTTCGTACAGAAGGCAGCCCACCGAGTACAGGTCGGACCGGGCGTCTGTCTCGTGCCCCAGCGCCTGTTCCGGTGAGAGGTACTGGGCGGTGCCGATGACCACGGACGTCTGCGTCAGACCGATGTCCCGGGCGTCGCGGGCGATCCCGAAGTCCATCACCTTGATCTGGCCGGCCCGGGTCAGCATGACGTTGGCCGGCTTGATGTCCCGGTGCACGATGCCCTGCCGGTGGGAGTGGGCGAGCGCCTGGAGGATCCCGGCCGTCGCCTCGAGGGCCCACCGGACGGTCGGCGGTGGCCCGGAGCGCAGGGAGTCGCGCAGGGTCGCGCCGGCGACGTACTCCATCACGAGGTACGGCAAGGGCGTCCCGTCGTATCCCAGGTCCTCGCCGGTGTCGTAGACCGCGGCTATCGCGGGGTGGTTGAGCGAGGCCGTGGACTGCGCCTCCCGGCGGAACCTCGCCTGGTACGCCGGGTCCCGGGCGAGGTCGGAGCGCAGTGTCTTCACGGCCACGGCGCGGTCGAGCCGCAGGTCGTGCGCGAGGCAGACCTCGGCCATACCGCCGGAGCCGAGAAGCATGCGCAGTTCGTAGCGGCCACCGAGGACGGCGTACGCGGGGGTCGGAGGGGAGAAGGCCAGATCGTCTGGTCCACCGAGGTTCACGCGCTTCTCCCCAAGGGATCGGGATCGGAGGTGTGGGCCGGGGCAGGGGGCGACAGCGCACCGCCGCACGGGGCCGGGAGCACGGACAAGATAATTGCACGTCGACGGGCAATTATCTTCCCGTTCGGCGACGGTCCCGTGAGAGGCTGCTCACTCCAGGGCCCGCCGCACCGCGGGAGCCCTCAGGCCGGAAGCGGTCGCGCGACCAGTTCCCGAGCCTCCGCGGGCGGCAGGCCGAACATGCACAACAGGTTCACGGCGAGCTGGTCGGCAGCGCGGCCCGCGTCCAGGTCCGGTTCCATGTCGAGGAGTTGCAGCACCCCCAGCAGGGCGCCACCGGCTCCCGCGAGCGCCACCTCGATGTCCCCGACACGCAGCCGGCCGGTGGCCGCGCCGGCACGGAGGACACGCCGGGCCCGCGGGGCGAGGCCGACCGAGGAGGCGAGCCGTGTCAGTCCGACGCGCAGCAGGATGCGGGCGACCTCGGGGTGGCCGCGCTGCATTCGGCCCGTCAGACGGACCCCCACGGCGAGCATCTCGGCCGGGTCGTCCAGCTCCGAGCTGGGCGCGATGGTCTTCGTCCACCCCGCCACCCCGCAGCACGCCCCGGACCTGGGGCTGCCGGCCTTCCTGTACAAGTTCACCTTCGACACCACGCGGGCGCTGGTGAACATGCTCTACAAGAAGACGTACGTGCGCTACCCGCGCATCCGCTGGATCGGCGCCCACGCAGGCGGCACCCTGCCGTTCCTGTCGTACCGGACGAGTCTGCTCTACTCGAAGACCGTGGGAGTGGCGCAGACCCTGCGGCTGGGCGCCCTCGACGACACCGCCCCGCTGTACAGGAAGCTGTTCTTCGACACGGCCCTGTCCCCCGCGCCGCAGTCGATGAAGTCGACCAGGGAGCTGGCCGGCGTCGGTCGCATCATGTTCGCCTCGGACTGGCCGTTCACGGCCGAGCTGTTTCCCGCCGCCGGTGATCCGGCTCCCCAGCTGGACGAGACCTTCAGCGCCGCGGAGCGACTGCGGGTGGAGCGGAGCAACGCGCTCGCGCAACTCCCCCGGGTCGCGGCCCGGTTGAAGGGCTGACGGCACAGGCCTTTCAGCCGTCGAGGCCACCGCGCTTGACCAGCTGGCTCGCGATCACGTTGCGCTGGATCTCGTTGGTGCCCTCGCCGACGATCATCAACGGGGCGTCGCGGAAGTAGCGTTCGACGTCGAACTCGGTGGAGTAGCCGTAACCGCCGTGGATGCGGACGGCGTTGAGGGCGATCTGCATCGCCGTCTCGGAGGCGAACAGTTTCGCCATCCCGGCCTCCATGTCGACCCGGCGGCCCGCGTCCGCCTCGCGGGCCGCGTACAGGGTGAGCTGGCGGGCGGCGGTCAGGGAAGTCGCCATGTCGGCGAGGTAGTTGCCGATCGACTGGTGCTGCCAGATCGGCTTGCCGAACGACTCGCGTTCCTGGGCGTAGGCGAGCGCGTCCTCCAGGGCGGCGCGGCCCACGCCCAGGGCACGGGCGGCGACCTGGAGCCGCCCCGTCTCCAGGCCCTTCATCATCTGTGCGAAGCCCTTGCCCTCCGCCCCGCCGAGCACGGCGTCGGCGGGCGCCCGATATCCCTCGAACGCCAACTCGCAGCTCTCCACGCCCTTGTAGCCGAGCTTGGGCAGGTCGCGGGAGACCGTGAGACCCGGTCCGTGCTCGACCAGCAGGACGGAGATGCCCCGGTGTGCCGGGCTCGCCTCCGGGTCGGTCTTGCAGAGCAGCGCGATCAGCCGCGAGCGGCGGGAGTTGGTGATCCAGGTCTTCGCCCCGTCGATCACATATCCCTCGCCCTCCCTGCGGGCGACCGTGCGGATGGCCTGGAGGTCGGAGCCGCCGCCCGGTTCGGTCAGGGCCATGGTCGCCCGGATCTCGCCGGTGGCCATCCTCGGCAGATACCGGCGTCGCTGTTCCTCGGTACCGAAGTGCAGCAGCAGCTTGGCGACGACGGTGTGGCCGCCCATCGCCCCGGCCAGGCTCATCCAGCCGCGGGCCAGTTCCTCGGTGACCAGGACGTAGCAGGGGGTGGAGACCGGGGTGCCGCCGTACTCCTCGGGGACGGCGAGCCCGTAGACGCCGAGCCGCTTCATCCGCTCGATGAGGGCCTCGGGGTAGGTGTCGGCGTGCTCCAGTTCCCGTACGACGGGCTTGACCTCCTTGTCCACGAAGTCGCGCACCGTGCGGACGACGAACCGCTCGTCCTCGGACAGGGTGTCGAGAGTGCCCATGAGGCGACGCTCCTCGTGTGCGGTGGCCGAGTAGCATCATGGACGCTCATGACGTCGTAGGTGAAATACCGGATCGTGATACCCCCATGCGCGCCGCGGATGGCCACGCGGCCGGGGCGGCGGGCCGGGGGCGAAGGGCGGGCCCCGTTGGATCTCAAGCAGCTCAGGGCGATCGTGACGGTCGCCGAGGTGGGCAGCGTGACGCGCGCCGCGGAGCTGCTGCATCTGGTGCAGCCCGCGGTCACCCGGCAGATCCGCGCCCTGGAGCAGGAACTCGGTGTGGACCTCTTCGAGCGGACCGGTCAGGGCATGCGGCCCACGGAGGCCGGTGCGGTCATGGTGGACCGTGCCCGGCGCGCCCTGAACGAGCTGGAGCGGGCCCGCGCCGAGGTGCAGCCCGCCCCCGGTGAGGTGAGCGGCATCGTCACCCTCGGGCTGCTGGAGAGCACGAGTGACCTGCTGGCCGAGCCGCTGGTGGCCGCCCTCGCCCGCGACCACCCCGGGGTCGAACTGCGGCTGATGACCGCCTACTCCGGGCATCTCCAGCAGTGGCTGGACGACGGTGACCTGGATCTGACCCTGCTCTACAACCTGGACAGCACGCCCTCGCTCAACGCCCGCCCGCTGGTGCGGGAGCGGCTGTGGGCCGTCGCCCCGGCGTCTGCGGGACTGCGGGCCGACCGTCCGGTCGCGTTCCTGGAGGCGGCCGGGCATCCTCTCGTCATGCCGGCCGCCGGGCACGCCCTGCGCCGGCTGATCGACGCGGCGGCGGCCCGGTCCGGGGCCGCGATGGAGATCGCCGTGCAGACCAACTCGCTGCGGGTGCAGAAGCGGCTCGTCCGGGCCGGCCACGGCTGGACGGTCCTGCCCGGGGTGGGGATCGCCGAGGACGTGGCGCGGGGCGCGCTGAGCGCGGCACCGCTCACCCGGCCCGAGGTGTGGCGGCGGATCGTGCTCGGCACCCAGCGGGCGGGGCGCACTCCGCCCGCCGTGGAGGTCGTGGGGCGTGAGCTGGTGCGGCAGATCGACTCCGCGGTGCGGGAGGGGAGATGGCCGTCCGCCGAGGTCCAGGGGGTGTGACCCATGCGTACGGCGTATACGGGCATCACGCCTTTCTCTTGTACAGCCCCGGCCCTCCCCGGTCATCATGAGACATGCGGCTCAGCACGTACGTGGAGGCATGGACCCCGGGTCCGGTCACCGATCAGGACACCCTGCCCGCCGGCCCGGTGGCGGCCCTGTCGGCGGTCCTGGACCTGCCCGGGATGGTCGCCGGGGACGGTGATCCGCTTCCCCCGCTCTGGCACTGGCTGTACTTCCTGAGCTGGCCCGCCCAGCGCGAACTGGGCGCCGACGGCCATCCGTCGAGGGGGCACTTCCTGCCGCCGCTCCCCGATCGTCAGCGGATGTGGGCCGGGGGCCGCTGCGAGATCACCGAGCCCCTCCGCGTCGGCGAGCCGGCCGAACGCGTCAGCAGTCTCGCCTCGGTCACGGTGAAGCAGGGGCGCACGGGTGAGCTGGTCTTCGTCACCGAGCGCCGGGAGTTCCGCCAGCACGGCCGACTCCGTCTCGTCGAGGAACAGGACATCGTCTACCGTTCCGGACGCGGCGCGAGCCACCACCCTTCCGCCGTCGACGAGTTCGCGGCACCGCGCCCGGACGGACCGTGGCAGCTGGCGCTGCGCCCCGACCCGGCGGTGCTCTTCCGGTTCAGCGCCCTGACCGCGAACGCCCATCGCATCCACTACGACGCCCCGTACTGCCGTGCCGAGGAGGGCTATCCGGGTCTCGTCGTCCACGGCCCGCTGCTGGCCCTCCTCATGCTCGAGACACCCCGTCGCCACGCCCCGGCACGACGGGTGCGCTCCCTGTCGTACCGGCTCCACCAACCGGTGTTCGCCGGCGAGCACTTGGCGGCCGTCGGGACCCCCGTCGAGGACCGTGCCGAGCTGCGGATCGCCACCCATCGGGAGGAGCGGCACGCGACGGCGGAGGTGGTCTTCAACCGGTGACCGCAGGCGCGTGGCCCTGGATCTCCTCCAGGGTTCCGGTGTGGAGTTCCGCCACCCGGCCGTCCGGAGTGTCGTAGGTCCAAAAGGCGTGGACCGTCCTGGTGTTGAGGTTCATCGCGTGGGTGATGGTCATGCCCGACGCCTCCAGCCAGCCGAGGAGGAAGATGCCCGGGCCGACCTCGGCGGCATGCAGTTCCACGTCCTCGGCCGCGCCCTTGTCCGGTCCGGCGACGGTCTCGTAGTGCAGCCGGGTGCCGTCGGGGGCGTAGGTGTTGTGGAAGACGACGCCGTTGTCGACGCGGAAGCGGAAGGTCCGGCCGGCGTAGGTGAGGTCGCTCATGGCGGTGCTCCTCAGAACAGGCCGTTGGAGTGCGGGAGTTCGGCCGGTACGGGGGCGATGACGTCCCAGTGCTCGACGATCTTCCCGTCGGCCACGCGGAACAGGTCCCAGTAGGCGACCGGCACGCCGAACTCGCCCTCGGACTGGAGGAGTACGAGGTCGCCCTCGGCGACGACCCTGTGGACGTGCCGGTAGACCAGGTTCCTGCCCTGCTCGGCCCACCGCGCGGCGGCGGCGCCGAAGCCGTCCAGCCCGTCGGCGGCCTCGGGGTTGTGCTGGAGGTAGGTCTCGGTGGAGATGTAGTCGGCCAGGACGGAGTAGTCGGCGCCCACGAGGACCTTCGCGGCGAACTCCGTCACCAGTTCGCGGTTGGCCTCGGTCCTGTCGAGGTCGCCCGGCGCGGCGGCGCCGTCGGTCTGCGTACGACCGGAGGCGGTGTCCTCGACGACCGGCGTCAGGGCGTCCCAGTGCTCGGCCAGCTTGCCGTCCGCGTCGACGCGGAACAGGTCGAAGGCGACCAGCGGGTCGGGGCCGAAGCCGTGGTACGTGCCGTGCAGGGCGACCAGGTCGCCGTCGGCGACGACCCGTGCGCCTTCGTAGCGAAAGCCATCGGGCAGGGCGGCGACCAGCTGCCGCAGTGCCTCGGGGCCGTCCGCGGCCAGGCTGCTGTGCTGACGGTAGTCAGCGGACACCCAGCGGTCCACGGCGCCCGGGTCCTTGTCCCCGAACAGCTCACCGGCTGCCTTGACGACGATGTCCTTGCTGCTCATGACAGGTCTCCGATCTGTGCCTTCCGGCGGCTCCGTGCCCACCGGCCTGCCGTCCACTCTCTCCGCGGACCGGGCTCGGCGCACGGTAGGGTCAGGCATGGCCATGGTCGAAACCGGACAGCCTCCGCTGATCGAGCGGGGCTATCGCAACCCCACGCGGCCGGGTCTGCACCTGGAGGTCCTCGGCTTCGCGGAGCTCGCGGAGCGCCTGCCCGGGGAGGAGTACCGGCGGGTGCACCGCCTGGACTTCCACCATCTCGCCCTGGTCCACCGCGGCACCGGCACCCACATGGTCGACTTCGTCGACCGCCCCTGCCGCCCCGGCACGCTCCTGCACGTCCGCCCCGGGCAGGTGCAGCGCCTGCCCACGGGGCCCGACGGCGGCCCCGCGGACCTGGCCGCCACGATCGTGCTGTTCACCCCGGACTTCCCGCCCCGGCTCCCCGCCACCGCCCGGGTGACCGACGACCCCTTCGGCCCGCCCTGCTGGCGGCTCGGCCGGGACGACCTCGACCGCTTCCGTCGCGCGCTGGGCGACCTCGCGGACGAGTACGCCGCCCTGCCGGACCAGGATCCGGAGCTCACCAGGGAGCTCCTGCGTCAGCTGCTGGCCGGCGTCCTGCTGCGTATCGCCCGCCTCCCCGCTCCCGACGGCAACCCGCCGGTCCCGGCCGCGGAGGAGCCGTACCGCGTCTTCCAGCACGAGCTGGAGCGGTCCTTCGCCGTCGTGCGCCGGGCCGAGCACTACGCGGCCCGGCTCGGCTACTCCCTCAAAACCCTCAACCGGGCCTGTCAACGAGCCACGGGGCACACGGCCAAGCAGCTGATCGAGGCCCGGGTCGCCCTGGAGGCGAAACGCCTCCTTGCCCACACCGACCTGCCGGTCGCCGCGGTCAGCCACCGTCTCGGCTTCACCGAGCCGACCAACTTCAGCAAGTTCTTCACCCGGGCGGCGGGACGGACACCGGGTGCGTTCCGCGCCGCGCAGACCTGAGCCGTCGGAGGGCGCACTCGCGTTGAACACCCGTGCGCAGAGGCCCAGTTGATGTGGCCGTGTACGGTCGTGACATGGTGCGGATCCTGGTCATCGGCGGTGGAACAGGCGGTACGGCGACGGCGCTCGCCCTGCACAAGGCGGGCTTCGACGTCGACGTGCACGAGGCGCATCCCGACTCGGCGGAGGATCTGGGCGCGTTCCTCACGTTGGCGAGCAACGGCATGCGGGCGCTCGCGCAGATCGACGCCTCCGACGCGGTCACCGCGATCGGCTTCCCGCTGCGCTCGATGCGGCTGCTCGACGCGACGGGCGCCGAGGTGGCCCGGGGCCCGCTCGGCGAGGCCGACGACCCGCTCCTGCGGTTCCGCTGTCTGCGCCGCGGCGACCTCAACTCGGCGCTCCAGAAGGAGGCTTCACGTCGCGGCATCACGGTGCGGCACGGCGTCCGGCTGGCCTCCGTCGAGGAGGGCCCCGCCGCCGTCACCGCCCGCTTCACCGACGGCAGCAGCGCGACGGGCGACCTCGTCATCGGCGCCGACGGCCTCAACTCCACCGTCCGCAGGGCGACAGCGCCCGAAGTGCGGCCCGTGTACGCGGCCCAGCGCGTCTTCTACGGCTACACGCGCGACGCCCGACCGCCGGGCGAGGGCGAGCAGTTCACCATGGTGCGGTGCGGCGGGGCCGCCTTCGGGTACGCGGTGTCGCCCGACGGGGAGACGTACTGGTTCGCCCGCGTGACCGACGACCCGCTGACCGCCGAGGAGTTGGCACGCGGCGGATGGCGTGACCCGCTGGTGTCGCTGTTGCGCGAGGACTCCGGCCCCGCCGCGGACATCGTGGCGGCGACCGCCGACGACGTGCTGGTCACCAACGCCACCGAGATACCCCCGGGCACCCCCTGGCGCTCGGCGCGGACCCTGCTCGTCGGCGACGCGGCCCATGCCGCCTCCCCCGCGACCGGGCAGGGCGCCTCGATGGCGCTGGAGGACGCCGTCGTGCTCGCCAAATGCCTGCGCGACACGCCGGACACCGACTCCGGGCTCGCCCTGTACGAGGCGCTGCGCCGCCCGCGCGTGGAGCACAACACGCTGGCCAGCGGGAGCCTGTCGCGCGGAGGCCGGGGCGCCACCGTCCCCCGGCCCCGGGAGGAGGACCTCCCGCGGCTCCTCGACTGGGGCACCGCGATGTCCGTGTGAGCGTCAGATCCAGCCGTCGAGGGACTTCATGAACCCGGGGAAGTCGTCGCGGTGAATGGTGTGCCCCGCCCCGGGCACCGTACGGACCTCGAAACCGCTCGCCCGCAGCCGCACCACGTCGTCGGCTCCGACCAGATGACTGGGGTCGGCGAGCTGGACCAGGGAGGGCACGGCCGGGCGGTCGGGGACGAAGCCGGCGAGCGGGCGGCCGTCGAGGAAGTACGAGGTGTCCGCGTCCCAGTCCGCGAGAGTGGCCGTCTCGATGTCGATGTCCTCGGCGGCCCAGTGCGGGTTGAACCGCGCGATGTGGTCGCGGGTGAGTTTCTTGGCGGACACGAACACCTCGGGGTCCAGGGGCTGTTCGGGGTCCCGCGTGGACCAGGCCGGGTCGGAGTAGACCGCCCGCAGGGGCCGTAGCCGCTCGACGGCCAGGGAGAGGCTCAGCCCGCCGAGGGAGTGCCCGACGGCCAGGTCGGCGCCCGTCGGCAGTGTGTCCACGAGGTCGTCGGCGAAGTGCCGCGGGCTGTACTCGCCGCGTGGCGAGAGGCCGTGGCCGCGCAGGTCGACCGCGATGACCCGGTAGCCGTGTCCGGCGAACGCCGGTCCGACGCGGCGCCAGGTGCGGGAGTCGGACATGATGCCGTGCACGAGCAGGGCGGTTCTGTCGCCGGTGCCCCATTCACGGGTGTGGAGTCGCACGTCGGGCCTTTCGTTCCGGTGGGTTCGCCGCGGTCAGTGCGCGGGTTTCTCCCATACGGAAACATGGCCGGAGCTGTCGCTCGTGAAGGGGTCCCTGGTCCAGCCCTCCCAGCGTTCGCGCAGCCGTAGTCCGGCGAGCTGTGCCATGAGGTCGAGTTCGGCGGGCCAGACGTAGCGGAAGGGGATCTCGTCGTACGTCCCGCGCCCGTCGACGACCCTCACATGGTGCGAGCTCATCCGCTGCGTGGCCACGTCGTAGGTGTCGAACCCCAGTCGCTGCGAGCCGACGTGGAACGGCACGGCGTGCTGCCCGGGCGGCAGTTTCCGCAGTTCGGGGACCATGACCTCGATGACGAAGGTGCCCCCGGGGGCCAGCTGGGCGGCGACGTTGCCGAAGCACGCCACCTGCGCCTCCTGCGTCGTGAGGTTCATGATCGTGTTGAAGACGAGGTAGGCGACGGAGAAGGCGCCGTCCGCCTTCGTCGTCGCGAAGTCGCCGATCGATACGCCGATCGCGTCGCCGCCGGGCTTGGCGCGCAGCCGTTCGACCATCGCGCGGGACAGGTCGATGCCGTGCACCGGTACGCCGCGGGCCGCCAGCGGGAGGGCGATCCGGCCGGTCCCGATGCCGAGTTCGAGTGCCGGGCCGTCGCCCGCCAGGTCCGCGAGGAAGGCGACCGCCGGGTCGATGGTCTCCGGCCGGAACATGTCCGAGGCGGGGTCGTCGTAGGTCGCCGCGATGTGCTTCGCGAAGTAGCCGTCTTCGTGATCCACGCACGGACCGTACGTCGGCGGCGCTACCTGGCGCACCTCAATTCGGTTCAGCGCCCAGGCGGTTGATGTCGGGGCTGTGCAGCACTGTCGGCCCCTGCCCCTTCAGCCGGGTCACCGCGATCATCGCGCGGCCCAGGTGCTCGGTCGTGGTCACGTGCTTCGGCATCAGACGGCGCAGCGCCGGATAGAGCCATCCCGTGAGCCCGTACAGCAGGCGGTAGACGGTCACCCGGGCGACGGCCCCGTTGCGGGGCTGGATGAAGCCGGGACGGAACATGTAGGCGTCGAACGGCATGGCCAGCAGCTCGTTCTCGGTACGGCCCTTGACCCGGGCCCACATCAGACGGCCCCGCTCGGTGCTGTCGGTGCCCTCGCCGGACACATAGGTGAAGGTCAGGTCCGGGCTTTCGGCGCTCACCGCCCGGGCGGCGGCCAGGGTGTAGTCGTGGGTGATCCTGGTGTACTCCGTCTCGCCGCGGCCGACCGAGGTGACGCCCAGGCAGAAGTAGCAGGCGTCGAGGTTCTTCAACTCGCCCTGGATCGCGGTGTAGTCGGTGAAGTCGGCGTGGACGAGCTGCCGGAGCTTGGCGTGCTCGACGGCGAGCGGGGTGCGGACGACGGCCAGGACCTCGGTGATGTCCGGTTCGCGCAGGCAGGCGTGCAGGACGCCCTGTCCGACCATGCCGGACGCTCCGAAGACGATGACGCGCATGGGGTGCTCCAGTCGGTGCGGGAATGGCTGGTCCCGGAGGAGAGGTGAGGGCAGAGCCCGGAGGATAAGATGAATCCTGGTTCATATTCATGATGAACCCTGGTTCACTTTTACGCAACCGCCCTTCGGAGAGCCCCATGTCCCAGGCCCGAGCGCCGCGCGCCGACGCGGTGCGCAACCGGAAGAAGATCCTGGCCGCCGCCCGCGAGCAGATCGCGGCGCACGGGCCCGACGTGGGGATGGACGAGATCGCCGCCGCGGCGGGGGTGGCCGTGGGCACGCTGTACCGGCACTTCCCGACCAAGACGGACCTGGTCGGGGCGGTGGTGACCGATCATGTCGGGCGGTGGGCGGACTACGGGGAGGGTGTGGTCGAGCGGCTGGCGGCCGGTGCGCGCGCCATGGACGAGGTGACCACCTTCCTCGACCGCTTCCTGGAGCTGTCGGCGACCGACCAGGCGGTGAAGGCCGCCGCGCAGGCGCTGGGCGCGGCCGGTGAGACGGCCGAGGAGGAGCGTGCGAGGGCGGCCCTCGACCGGCTCCTCCGTGCCGCGCGGGACGACGGGGACCTGCACCCCGATGTCACCGTCGACGACTTCTACCTGCTTCTCAAGACGGCCCCCGCCGACCGGAGTTCCACCGCCCGCGCCCGCTGGCTGACCCTCGTCCTACCGGGCCTGACGACCCGCGGCCGGCCTGTGGAGAGCTGAACGTCCTTGAACAGAAGCCGATTTGGACCGTGAGCGCCGCACCGACGAAAGACACCAGGGCGCCGGCGGCCGCCACGCGTACAGCCCGGGCACCGGAGATCCGGCCGCTGAACCGGGCCGCGGCTCCGGGCATCGAGTATCCGCTCGTGACCAACCCGGCCCTGGAGCCACTGGCGGCCGCGCCGGGCTAGGTCAGCGGCGGGCTCGTCGGACTTCGGGGCGGGGCGGTCGTATGAACTGGAGCGTGAGGGTGGCCGGGGGCTCCGCCAGGCCCGGTCCGCCCGCCGCGACCCAGGTCAGGACGTCGTCCGTGCAGTCGTCGTCGCCGGACCAGCCGACCCAGGTGGCGCGGCCACCGCGGCGGCGGCCCTCGCCGGAGGGCTGGACCACGAGGACGTTCGCCTGGTCGCAGGGGCCGAGACAGTCCGTCGTACGGACGGCGAGACGGCCACCGGACTCCGCGGCGGCGGCCGTCAACCGGTCGAGCTGCCACTGATGGTCGACGTCGGGATACTTGCTCGCGCTGCCGCAGCAGCAGCCCCGGCACACGACGAGGGTGCAGGGGCGGGCGCCCGCCGCCCCGAACACGACCCGCCTGTTCGTCGCGCTCATACGATCCCCTCCCCGTGACTCCGCCGACGCTCAAGATCGTACGTGCACCGCACCATCTGCAACGCAGGTGACCAAACCGTTGACGGGAACATGCCCCCCTCCTATCTTCTGACCGACATAACGAACTACGTTCGAAATTACGGACAGGGACGGTCGCGTATGGTTCGGACTCACCTCGGGAAAAGCCGCAGACCTCTGCTCCTCTGCGTGCTGACCCTCCTCCTCGCACTGGTGTCGGCGACCCAGCCGGCAGCGGCGGCGGACGGTCGCCCGTACACCAATCCGCTGAAGTCGTCCAAGGGTGCCGATCCCTGGCTGGAGTACTACGACGGCAACTACTACCTGGTCACCACGACGTTCACCGGCATCCTCGGCATCCGCAAGTCGCCGACGCTGGCGGGCCTGGCCACCGCGCCCAACGTGCAGGTGTGGTCGGACACCACCTCGACGCGCAACACCAACATCTGGGCGCCGGAGCTGCACTTCCTCGACGGCCACTGGTACCTGTACTACTCGGCCGGCCAGAGCGGGGTCGCCTGCTGCGACTCTCAGCGCACGCATGTGCTCGAGAGCTCCGGCACCGATCCGATGGGGACGTACACCTACAAGGGGTCGCTGACCGGATCGAATCTCACGCCGGGCGGCTGGCTGATCGACGCGAGCGTACTGAAGGCGAACGACAAGCTCTATCTCGTCGGCAGCGGGTTCATCAACGGCAGCACGCAGAGCCTCGTCATCGCGCCGATGACCAATCCGTACACCCTCGCCAGCAACACGTTCACCATCATCTCCAGCCCGACCCTGGACTGGGAGCGGTCCGGCAGTCCCGTCAACGAGGGTCCCGAGCCGCTGTACCGCAACGGGCGCACCTTCCTGACGTACTCCGCGAGCTCCTGCCAGACCGCCGACTACAAGCTCGGCCAGCTGGAGTTGACGGGCTCCGACCCGCTCAGCCCCGCCTCCTGGACCAAGAAGCAGACGCCCGTCTTCCAGCGCAGTGACACCAACGGCGTGTACGGGCCCGGCCACAACGGCTTCTTCACCTCGCCCGACGGCACCGAGAACTGGATCGTCTACCACGCCAACTCCGCGTCGAACGGCGGCTGCGGCAACGGACGGACCACCCGGGCCCAGAAGTTCACCTGGAACGCCGACGGCACCCCGGACTTCGGCACCCCGGTCGCCCTCGGCACCACCCTGCCGGGCCCGTCCGGCGAGACGGCGGTGACCCCGACGTCGTACACCCTCGTCAACCGCAACAGCGGCAAGTGCCTGGACGTGAACGGCGGCGGCACCGCCGACGGCACCAACATCTTCCAGTGGAGCTGCACCGGCGGCACCAACCAGAAGTGGCGGCTGGAGGACCTGGGCGACGACACCAACCGGCTCGTGAACGTGGCGACGGGCAAGGTCGCCGATGTCGCCGACTGTTCGAGCGCGGACGGCGCGGACATCCGCCAGTGGTCGTGGCTGAACAACAAGTGCCAGCGCTTCCGGCTCGTGTTCACCGCCGGCGGCGACTACGTCCGGATCGTCAACGAGTCCACCGGCAAGGTCGCCGACGTGGCCGACTGCGGCACCGCGAACGGCACCGACGTACGCCAGTGGACCTGGCTGGACAACAACTGCCAGCAGTGGCGCCTCGTTCCCACCACCTGACCTTCCCCGTCTGCTCGCGTATCTGGAGAACTCCCTTGAGACGCAACGCCGTTCGCCTGCTGCTGGCTCTGCTGGTGGCCCTCACGGCAGCCCTGGGCACCGCCCCCGCCCAGGCAGCCGTTCCCGACTCCCCCGCCGTGACCTACACCAACCCGATCGCGGAGAAGCGGGCCGACCCGCACATCTTCAAACACACCGACGGCTACTACTACTTCACCGCGACCGTCCCCGAGTACGACCGCATCGTGCTGCGCCGGGCGACGACCATCCAGGGCCTTTCGACCGCCTCCGAGGTCACCATCTGGACCAAGCACACCAGCGGGGTGATGGGCGCGCACATCTGGGCGCCGGAGATCCACTTCATCGACGGCAAGTGGTACGTGTACTTCGCCGCCGGGTCCACCAGCGATGTGTGGGCGATCCGGATGTACGTCCTGGAGGGCACCGGAGCCAATCCGCTCACCGCGACCTGGGCCGAGAAGGGCCAGATCAAGACCACCTGGGAGAGCTTCTCGCTGGACGCGACGACCTTCGTCGTCAACGGTGTGCGCTATCTGGCGTGGGCGCAGCGCAACCCGTCGGAGGACAACAACACCAGCCTGTTCATAGCGAAGCTGTCCAACCCCTGGACGATCAGCGGGACTCCGGCGGAGCTCTCGCAGCCGACGCTGTCCTGGGAGACCATCGGCTACAAGGTCAACGAGGGCCCGGCGCTGATCCAGCACGGCGACAAGGTCTTCATGACGTACTCGGCGAGCGCCACCGACGCCAACTACTGCCTGGGCATGCTGACCGCGTCGGCGACGGCGGATCTCACCAACCCGGCCTCCTGGACGAAGAGTTCGACGCCGGTCTTCCAGTCGAGCGCCGCTACCTCGCAGTACGGTCCGGGCCACAACTCCTTCACCGTCTCCGAGGACGGCAAGTCGGACATCCTCGTCTACCACGACCGCAGCTACAAGGACATCAGCGGTGACCCGCTGAACGACCCGAACCGCCGCACCCGGGTGCAGAAGGTGTACTGGAAGGCCGACGGCACCCCCGACTTCGGCATCCCGGTCGCCGACGGGATCACCCCGCAGCGCCTCTCGTCGTACAACTTCGCGGACCGCTTCATCCGGCACTGGGAGTACCGGGCCCGGATCGAGGCGAACGTCTCGCCGCTCGCCGACTCGCAGTTCCGGGTCGTCACGGGCCTGGCGGGCACGGGGACGGTGTCGTTGGAGTCGGCCAACTTCCCCGGGTACTTCCTGCGGCACAAGAACTTCGAGGTGTGGGTCGAGAAGAACGACGGGACGGCGACGTTCGCCTCGGACGCGAGCTTCTACCAGCGGGCCGGGCTGGCCGACTCCGCCGGAATCTCGTACGAGTCCTACAACTACGCCGGCCGCTACATCCGGCACTACAACTACCTGCTGAACGTCCAGGCCGTGAGCACCTCCACGGACCGGGGGGACGCCACCTTCTACGCCCAGTAGCCAGCCCTGAAGGCATGATCGAATAGACTATACACTGCATGTATAACCTCTGTGTATAGTCCCGGCATGCCTTCTGCGACCAAGAAGATGTACAAAACGGGGAACAGGTTCCGAGCTGCGCTGATGTCGGCGGCGGCAGTGTCCTTGACGCTGTCGCTGACCGGCTGCGGATCACTCGACACGACCGCGCCCAGCGCGGCCCGGAACCAGGCCACGGCCACCGCCCAGGTGGCCCGGTTCGGGACCGTCGACTGCCGTGAGGCCAAGTGCGTCGCGCTCACCTTCGACGCGGGCCCGAGCGAGCACTCCGCCCGGCTGCTCGACATCCTTGAGGAGAAACAGGTCCCGGCGACCTTCTTCCTCCTCGGCAAACGGCACATCGAGAAGTACCCGGAACTCGTGAAGCGCATGGCCGACGAGGGCCACGAGGTGGCCAGCCACACCTGGGACCACAAGATCCTGACCAAACTGAAGCCGGCGGAGATACGCGAGGAACTGGAGCGCCCCAACCGGGAGATAGAGCGGCTCACCGGGCAGCGGCCGACACTGATGCGCCCGCCGCAGGGCCGGACGAACGACACCGTCCACGACATCTGCCGTGAACTGGGCATGGCGGAGGTGCTGTGGAGCGTGACCGCCAAGGACTACATGACGAACGACTCCGCGCTGATCCAGAAGCGCGTGCTCGACCAGGTGTCCCGGGACGGGATCATCCTGCTGCACGACCTCTACGACGGCACCGTGCCGGCCGTGCCCGGGATCATCGACGCGCTCAAGGCGCGCGGGTTCGTGTTCGTGACCGTGCCGCAGCTGCTGGCCCCTGGGAAGGCCGAGCCGGGCGAGGTGTACCGCTGAGGCGGCCCTGTGGGGCTTTCACCAGGTGAGGCGCAGACGGTACGGGGAGCGGTGGATCATCGTGGGCCGCATCTCGACCGGCCGGTCGTCGGCCAGCCGCAGCCCCGGCAACCGCCCGGTCAACTCCTCCAGAGTGAGCCGGAGTTGCTCACGGGCGAGCTGGGAGCCCGGGCAGCCGTGCACACCGAACCCGAAGGCGACATGGCGGACCGGAACCCGGGTGATGTCGAACTCGTCGGCGCGCGAATGCCGTTCGGCGTCCCGGTTGGCACTGCCGAAGGCCACGAACACCGTGGCACCGGGCGGGAGTTCGGTACCGGCGAGGTTCACGGGACCGGTGGTGACCCGGCGGAACCCCTGGAGGGCGCTGTCGTAGCGGGCGGCCTCCTCGACCGCCGCCGGAATCCGCTCGGGCTCCGCGCACAGCAGCTCCCACTGCGCCCGGTGCCGCAGCAGGTGCAGGACCGTCGTACCGATGAGCGCGGTGGTGGTGAGATGCCCGGCGATCAGCAGGTTCTGCAAGTGGGCGACGAGTTCGTGCCGGTGCTCCAGGGTGAGTTCGCCGGATGAGGTGACGGAGCCGACGAGCTCCGTGCACAGGTCCTCGCGGGGGTCGGCGTGCCGTTCCCGCACATACCGCTCCAGCGTCCGCTGCATGGCGACGACGTCCTCGGCGGCGGCGATCTGCGCGGCCTCCTCCAGGGGACGGAACAGCAACTCCTCGGCGCGATGGCCGCCGTGCACGACGCCGGGCACGTCCTCGGGATCGAGGCCGACGACGCGGCCGATGACATCGCCGGGAAGCTTTCCGGCGTACGCCGACATCAGCTCGACCTCGCCGTCCTTGGCGAACCCCTCGACCAGGTCGGCGGCGCGCCGGGCGGCGTACGGCAGGACGGCGGCGACCCGCGCCGGCGAGAGCCCGCGGACGATCGGCGCGCGCAGCTCCTGGTGCCGGGCGCCGTCGGAGGTGACGACCACGGGCCGCCCGCCGAAGCCGCCGCCGAGGACGGCGAGCGCGGCGGGCGCGGGCAGCACGTCCGGGACGAGCGCGTTGGCCGACGAGAAGTCCTCGGGCCTGCGCAGGACTTCCCGCACATCGACGTCCCGGGCGACCAGCCAGGCGTCCAGTTCGTCGAGGTACGTCAGCCCGTCGGCCTGCCGCGCCCGCTCGTAGTGCGGATAGGGGTCGCGCTGCAACTCGTCGCGTCTTCCCAGCAGTTCACGGTCCACGGGATGCCCTCCGGCCGCCGGTGGTGCGGGGTCGCGCTCATGGTGCCGTACGGGTGCGGGGCTGCGATAGACGTCAACGGCCAATGCCTGTCGGCCAGTTCATCCCACTCGACCTGTCAGAAGACGACGGACCACCCCTCCCGAGCCGCCTGCTCCTTGGTGTACGAAACGCCGTGCGCCTTGAGTCCCTTGGCGTCGAGGAGGGTGATCTCGCCGCCGTGGTTGCCGAGTTGGGCTCCGCCCACGCCGCCCGCGCCGCCCACGCCGAGCGGGACGACGAGACAGGCTCCGGCGGCGAGCGGTCCGCCCGTGACCGGGGACTTCTGGCCCAGGCGGTCGCCGATGCGCCAGCCGGTGAGGTCGACGGGGTCGGGCGAGGCGTTGAGCAGGGTGACCGTCTCCGCCTCGGGCGCGGGGCCACGCGGGTTGACGAGGGCCGCGACGATCCGCACGGGCAGGCTGTTCGGCTCGGGCCGGTTGCCCTCGACGTCCTCCAGGGCATGGCCGGTGACGTCGTCCGTGTGCCAGGACTGGCTCTGGAAGGCGAGGAAGATCGCCACCCAGCGGTCCTGGCCGGGGAAGTGGAGGAGGATCCCGCCGTCCTGCCAGACACCGTCGTCGCCGCGGAACTTCCGGCTGTTGCCCTGGTTCATGTGGATGTCGTGGATGCCGTTTCCGGGCAGGAAGCCGAACACCTTGTCCTTGACGCGGGGTTCGGGTCCGAAGCGCTCGCCGAAGACGTACAGGCGGGCGTCCGGGTCCGCGATCGCGCGCCGTACGTAGTGGTCGAGGATGTCGGCCAGGTCGTCGTCGGCGCCGGGGGCGTCCGGGGGCAGGGTGCGCATCTTCGCCGGGTCGAGGAGATTGCCGCGCACGAAGTCGAGATTGGGGCCGCCGGGCCCGGGCGGCAGGGTGTTCCATCCGCTGCCGAGTCCCGCGAGCCGGGCCGTGACCGGGTGCCGGAAGTCCTCGTCGACGAGGTAGAGGAGCTCGGAGGGACGCTCCTGGGACAGCACGTTGACGGCGGCACGGTAGTGGACGTTCTGATCGTCGGTCAGATGGATCTGGTAGTGCGGGGTGTCGACGGCGCCCTCGCGCCGGGTGTCGACCGCCCGTGTGATCAGTACGCCGTAGGCCTTCAGTGGCATGGTGACCAACTCCCCCTGGGGGCGGGCCAAATGCCCACCCATGGGAGGAATCGTAGGGGTTGCGGGCCGTTCCGCGGGGCGGGTTCACCGGGTGTACGCACGTCCGACGACCGCCGGGCGGGCCAAGTATGTGAGGCGGCTATGAATACGGCGCTGAGCTGGCCGGATTCCCTAAGATCGTCGAGTGGTCACCTTCCTCCTCGAACGCACGGCACCGCTTCCCCCCGACGAGGCCTGGCGCCGCCTCACGCAGTGGCCCCGCCACGGCGAAGTGGTCCCCCTGACCCGCGTCCTGGTGGAGACCGCGGGACCGACGGCCGCGGGCACGGTCTTCGTGGCCCGCACGGGGATCGGCCCGCTCACCTTCGACGACCGCATGGAGGTCACGGTGTGGCGCCCACCGGTATCCGGTACGGCCGGCCAGTGCCGCCTGGAGAAACGAGGCCGGGTCGTGACCGGCTGGGCCGAGATCGAGGTCGGCCCCGGGCCGGGCGGACGCAGTCGCGTGGTGTGGCGGGAGGAACTGGGGTTCCGGTTCCTGCCCGGGGTGCTGGATCCGGTGGTGCGGCGGGTGGCGGGGAAGGTGGCGGCGGTGTCGGCGACCGCGGGGGGGGGTGTATGCAGGGAGACGTACCTGGTCTCGACCGACGTGGCGGGGCGGGCGGTGGCGAGGGACGCGCGCACGATGGCGTCGGGCGCGCGCTCCCAGCTGGGGGGGCTCCGCTGCTACACGGCGTGGTACGGCGCGGCGGCCGAGGCGATGTAGGGTGGGTACGGCACCGTCGCCGGGAAGACCGGCTCGGAGGCCGTGCCGTAGGCCGCCGTGGAGGAC
>NZ_JABERD010000097.1 GCF_013044505.1 Streptomyces sp. S3(2020)
GGCCCACTGCGCGCTCCAGACCGCCCGGCACCTCGTAGATCGCGGTCACTCCCCGCTCGTCGTCGCGCCGGCCGCGGTGGCCGGCGCGACGACGAGCGGGGAGTGACCGCGATCTACGAGGTGCCGGGCGGTCTGGAGCGCGCAGTGGGCCACGCCGTTCACATCGGGGGGAAAGGATTCGGTCACGATGACGACACGCATAAGGGTGTTGTCGCCGTGCTGGACGTGCTCGCGTCAACGTCGATCTTTCCGGACGAGGAACGTCCCATGAGCGTTCCGTCGCACCCCCGCGCAGGTCAGGCCGTGTCCATGCGCGCCTGACCCGCGGGTCATCCGGAGTTCACCCTGAGGGCAGGCGTTCACATCATGGTGGCGTCCGGTCCGATCCGGCTGCGTACGGCTGTCTGGACCTCTGCTTCCTCGGCCGGATCGGCGGCGAGGCGGCGGAGCTGTTCGACGACCCGGGCGTCACCGGTCTCGGCGTGCCGGGCGGCGATCTCGCGGGTGGTCTCCTCGCAGTCCCAGAGGCACTCGACGGCGAAGCCGGTGGGGTAGGAGGGGTCGGTGGCGGCGAGGGCCCGGGCGGCCCGGCCGCGCAGATGGGAGGAGGCCGTCTCCCGGTAGATGTGGCGGAGCACGGGTGCGGCGCAGGCGATGCCGAGCCGTCCGGTGCCGTCGACGAGGGTCCACAGGGTCGGTGCGTCCGGCCCTTCGCCCCGTACGGCCTCGCGCAGGGCCGCGAGCACCAGGTCCGTGTCCTGCATGCCGCCGCGGCAGGCGAGCATGCGTCCGGCGGCGGCGCCCAGCGGATCGGGGCGGTGGGCCCAGCCGCGGGCCCGGTCGACGGCGGCGACACTGCGCATACGTTCGAAGGCGTCGACGGCGGCCTCCACGACCGGTGTCGAGCCGGTGACCACGGCCGTCTCGATCAGATCCAGGGCGTCCGGATCACTGCCGTCGGCGAGGTAGCGCAGCGCGGTGCAGCGGGCGCCCTCGGTGCCGTCCTTGGCGGCGGCGACGATCTCGGCCCGGTCCTCCGGGCCCGCGACGGCCATGAGACAGCGGGCGGCCGGCACATGGCGCGCCGCGCCGCGTTCGATGCCCTGCTCGGCCCACTCGAAGACCGCCTGCACGCTCCACCCCGGACGGGGCCCGGCAGGTCGCATCTGGCGTTGCCAGCGGTCGAAGCAGCCGGCCTCCTGGGCGGCACGCACGCGTGTGGCGACGGATTCGCGCGGATCGTCGGCCCACAGCCGCCACGGCCGTGGTTCGAAGGCATCGCGCACCGTGGCGGCCAGCTCGGCCTCGCCCTCGGCGTCGGTGCCGAAGCGGGCCAGCACAGGGGCGGCCAGGGCGCGCAGCCCGGCGTCGTCGTCCCTGAGGGCCAGCTCGTCCAGGGCCCAGGCCCAGTTGGAGCCCGAGGCGGCGTACCTGCGCAGCAGTTCGAGCGCGTCCCGCCTGCCGTAGGAGGCGAGGTGTCCGAGGACCGCCAGGGCGAGCCCCGTACGGGACTCCTCGTCGTCGAAGTGGTCCTCGACGTCGAACAGGTGGGTCTCGATCTCGTCCAGCTCGCCGTTCAGGTCGAGGTAGAGACGGGCGTAGTAGAGGGAGCGGTTCTCCACCTGCCAGTCGTGGCGGGGGTCCCGCAGCACACAGTGGTTGAGAGCCGCGAGCGCCTCGGCGCGCGGTGCGGTGAGCGCGTGCAGTGTGCCGTCGCCGCGGCCCCTCTGGAGGAGGCCGAGCAGCGTACCGCTGGGCGCTATGACCGGTTCGAACATGGGAAACAGCCTCACATCAAGCGTCGACGCAACCGGGATCTTGCTTTACCTGGCCGCGTGACAACACGTCGGGGCGCCCGCCGTTTCCTGCTTGCTGTAGACCATTTTCCTCTGCCTCTCGTCGGTGGCCCATGCGGGCCGCATCACGGCCCGCGCGGTGCGGCAACACCTGCCCAGCCATCGCGTCCGTGAATCACGACGTCATGATGACTCGGCACTTACATCTGCCGCGACCGAAATTTCGGCGGCCCTGTACCGCCTCCCCCGTTTTCCGTGTTTTTGCTGGTCAGAACATCCGGATCAGTGTGCGCCGAACAAGTCGAGCAGGTCCGTCTTGGCGAACATCCGAGCGGTGTCGAGCGCCGAGGGGGTCCCCGCGGCAGGGTCGGCACCGCTCTCCAGAAGAGCCTTGATGACGTCCGTCTCACCCTTGAAGGCGGCCCCGGCGAGCGGGGTCTGGCCTCGGTCGTTGATCCGGTCGGCCTCGGCGCCCCGGGCGAGCAGCGCGCGCACCGCGTCGGCGTGGCCGTGATAGGCGGCGAGCATCACGAGGGAGTCGCCACGGTCGTTGGTGAGGTTGGCCGGAACACCCGCGTCGACATACGCCACGAGCGCCTCGGTCTGACCTCGGCGGGCCAGATCGAAGATCTTGGTCGCCAGCTCCACGACCTCGGGGTCGGGGGCTTCAGTCATCGGCCGGACCGCCTCTCATACAACCGTTCAGGTGAATCGCCAGGGTACTGGCTCGCGCCGCACATGACCCGATGCGCCGGAGGTAAAGATCACCACTGACCCGGTCGGACGCAAGTCCCCTGCTCATCCGGCCGAAGCCGACCCCGCCGAGCGAGTGAAATCAATCGAAATTCACCCAGTTGCACCTTTTATCGTATGGATACATCCTGTGATCCTGGAAGTACTCATGGTGACTGTCCCCACCTGAACCAGGAGCACTCACATGATCTTCTCCATCTCGGGCGTCGTGCTGCTCGGCATCGTCGTCTTCATCTTCTTCCGCAAGGACGGCCTCAAGGCGTCCCACGCCCTGGTCGCCGCCCTGTTCGGCTTCTACCTGGCAAGCACGGCCATCGCCCCCAGCATCAAGGCGGGCGGCGAGAGCCTCGCGAGCCTCCTCGGCGGCATCAAGTTCTGACGCCGTCCCTCCCGTCCGTACGCACCTCCAGGAGACAGCAGTGGTCCGGCGCCCCCTCCCCCGCATCCTGAGCACAGGCAGCGCACAGATCGCCCGGAGCCGGGAGCTGGCCCGGACGGCGGCCGACAGTGCCACCGACGTCCTCCACCCGCTGATCACGATCACTCGCGGTCTGCGCCGGCTGGCTTCGGCCGGGCGGCGCAGGTGGGCCGAGACCCCCAAGGACAAGCGCGGGCCGCTGCTTTTCCTGGTGGCGTCGGTGGTCCTGGTGGTGGCGCTCGTGCCGTACGGTCCGCTGCTCGCCGTCATCACCCTGATGGCGGCGGCAGCCTGGCAGGGCCGGGACCGCACCCCAGCGGCCCCGGAGGGCCCCGACGAGTCGCAGACACAGCGCCTGCGGTCTCTGTACGAGGCCCTGGTGCCGTACTTCTCGACCGCCGAGGACCCGGACCCCCTCTTCACCCACGGCGGCGAGTGGGACAAGGCGTTCCCGGTCTACGAGTTCGACGAGACGGGACGGATCACCCAGCTGGTGATCCGCTACCCCGCGTACTTCCTGGACGGCGAGGCCGACTCCCGCGCACGGATCGAGCAGCTGCTGCACGCCAAGTCGGGCCGCGGCCGCGAGTACCGCTTCGCCTGGGACGAGGAGGGCAACCAGCTCTCCGTCACCGTCCTGCCGCCGCTGCCCACCGACATCGCCGCCCAGCGTTTCGTCACGTCCCCCGGCGAGACGGTCCTCGGCTTCACCGATCCCACCGAGGTCCAGCGCACGCTCCCGCTCACCCACGGCGAGGAGCAGCGCGACGTACCCCCGGTCGTCTGGCGCACCGGCGTCCGCTCCACCGAGCCGCACCTGCTGGTCATGGGCCAGCCGGGCAGCGGCACCTCGACCCTGCTGCGCTCCATCGCGCTCCAGGCGCTCCTCCACGGCGACGTGGTGATCATCGAGGGCGGCGGCACCGGTGAGTACGCCTGCCTCACCGGCCGGGACGGCGTCCTGGCGGTCGAGTGCGGACTGACCGGGGCGCTGGCGAGCCTGGAGTGGGCCGCCACCGAGACGGAGCGGCGCCTGATCGCCATGAACCGGGCGCGCCAGGCGGGCCACCAGCCACCGGAGGACACCACGCGTCCGCTGTGGATCCTGCTGGACCGCCCGAGCGCGTTCACGCACCTGGCCGCCGCCGACGGCCATCGCGACCCCCAGTCCCTCCTCCAGGTCCCGCTGCGGCACGGCCGCGCGGCGGGCGTCACCGTGGTCGTGGCCGACCAGTTCGACAGCGCGGACGCGCTGAGCGACGCGGTACGCCAGCACACACGCGCGCGTGTCGTCCTGGGCCCGGCGACACCGGAGCAGTTGACCGCGGTCCTGGGCGCTCCCCCGCGCACGACCCCGGCCGCCGACGTCCCGCCCGGCCGTGGCTACGCCCGCCTGGGCACCGGGCCCGTCCACCGCCTTCAGGTACCGGCGACGCCGGACCCGCACGACGAGGCGACGAGCGACACCGCCCGGGAGGCGGTGCTGGCGTTGCTGCCGCCGCGGACGACGCCGGCGGATGCGGTCCCCGTGGAAGCGGTGGTCGCCGACGCGCCGTAGGGGGTCGCGGTAGTCGTGCGACTGCGGGGCGCAGGGGGCTGGTCGCGCCCGCGCGGCGGTAGCTGCACATCGATACGGCCCCGCGCCCCCTGGGTGGGTGCAGCAGCCGTCATGCCACGAAAGTGCGCGGCGCCTCGCCGCCCGCGGTCCCCCCGCTCTCCACAATTCGAGCCGCCGCAGCCAGCCGCGCCGCCGCCTCCTCCGCCACCGCTCCCCCCACGGTGAACGGCAGTCGCACATACCCCTCGAAGGCGCCGTCCACCCCGAACCGGGGCCCGGACGGCACCCGAACCCCCACCCGCTCGCCGGCCTCGGCGATCCGGGACCCGGACAGCCCCCCGGCGCGCACCCACAACGTCAGCCCGCCCCTGGGCACCTCGAACTCCCACGTCGGCAGTTCCCGGCGCACCGCCGCGACCAGGGCGTCCCGGTTCTCCCGTGCCTGTTCACGCCGTACCTCCACGGCCTGCTCCCAGCCGCCCGTGCTGAACAGCCAGTTCACGGCGAGCTGTTCGACCACGGGCGTCCCGAGATCGGCGTACGCGCGTGCCGCGACCAGGCTGCGGATGACGTCCGGGGCCGCCCGCACCCAGCCGATGCGCATGCCCGCCCAGAAGGCCTTGCTGGCCGAGCCGACCGTGATCACCGTGGATCCGGCGGGATCGAACCCGCAGACGGGCCGCGGCATCTCGACGCCCTCGTCCAGCCATAGTTCGCTCATCGTCTCGTCGGCGACCAGCACGGTCCCCGCCGACCGCGCCGCGTCCACCAGCTGACGCCGTTGGTCGTCGTCGGCGAGGGCGCCGGTCGGGTTGTGGAAGTCGGCGACGATGTACGCGATCCGCGGCGCCGCGTCCCGCAGCACCTGCCGCCAGCGGTCCATGTCCCAGCCGGACAGCCCCTCGGCCATCGCGACGGGCACGAGCCGGGCACCGGCCTCACGCATCAGCTGGAGGATGTTGGCGTACGACGGCGACTCGACGGCGATGCGCTCGCCGCGGCCTCCGAAGAGATGGCAGATCGCGTCGATGGCGCCCATCGCCCCGGTCGTCACCATGATCTGCTCGGGCATCGTCGGGATCCCGCGCGCGGTGTACCGGTCGGCGATCATCGAGCGCAGCGCGGGCAGCCCCGCCGGGTAGTCGCCGTGGGTGTGGGCGTACGGCGGCAGCTCCTCCAGGGCGCCCTGGACGGCACGGGTCAGCCACGGCTCGGGCGCGGGGAGCGCCGCACACCCCAGGTCGATCATCGAGCCGAGGGCCTCGGGCGGCAGCGGCTCCAGACCACGCGCCGGCAGCGGGTTGCCGGCCGGAACGGCGGTCCAGCTGCCGGCCCCGCGCCGTGACTCCAGGAAGCCCTCGGCGCGCAACGCCTCGTAGGCCGCCGCCACCGTCGTACGGCTGACGGACAGGGACAGGGCCAGCTCGCGTTCGGCGGGCAGCCGGGCGGCGACCGGGACGCGGCCTTCGAGGACCAGCAGCCGGACGCCGTCGGCGAGGGCCCGGTAGGCGGGCGGGCGGCGCGTGCCGGGGCCGGCGGGACGGTCCTGCTGGGAGTTGAGCAGCCGGGCGAGCTGCGCCGGCCCCACCGCCGAGGTCCACTGCGCCATGTAAATCAGTCCACCTTCCCCGAATTGGCCATGGATGATGCTTCCACCCAAGCCACAGGGTGTCATGCACCAGGCCACCACGACCACAGGGGGCACCACTTGTCCGCACAGAGCCGGCTCGGGCGCCGGCTGATCCAGCTGTACGTCGGTCTCGCCCTCTACGGAGCGAGTTCCGCACTGCTCGTCGAGGCGGGCCTGGGCCTGGAGCCCTGGAACGTCCTGCACCAGGGCCTCGCCGAGCTGACGGGCCTCACGATCGGCGTCGTGTCGATCTTCGTGGGCGCCGCGGTGCTCCTGCTGTGGATCCCGTTGCGCCAGCGCCCGGGCCTCGGCACGGTCTCCAACGTCTTCGTGGTCGGCATCGCCATGGACGGCACGCTCGCCGCGGTGCCCGAGGCGCACGGCCTGGCGGTGCGGATCCCCCTTCTCCTGGCGGGCATCGTGCTCAACGGCGTGGCCACCGGTCTCTACATCGCCGCCCGTTTCGGGCCGGGCCCGAGGGACGGTCTGATGACCGGCCTGCACCTGCGCACGGGCCGCTCGATCCGGCTGATGCGGACGGCCGTCGAGATCGCGGTCGTCGCGACCGGCTTCGCCCTCGGGGGCACCATCGGCATCGGCACGGTCCTCTACGCGGTGTCCATCGGCCCGCTCGCCCAGCTCTTCCTCCGGGTGTTCGACGTTCCTTCGGCATCGGACAGCAGCACAGTCGTTGCCACCGGGCAACCCGGGCGCGCGATACTGCGTCGGTGAGCACCCGGACACGCCACCCCTACCTCGACCATCCCGGCCCGATCCCCTTCGCCCACCGGGGCGGGGCGGCGGACGGTCTGGAGAACACCCTGCTCCAGTTCCGGCGGGCGATCGAGACCGGCTACCGGTACCTGGAGACCGATGTCCACACCACTGCGGACGGGAGGCTCGTCGCCTTCCACGACAGCACCCTGGACCGGACGACGGACGGGGCGGGCCGGATAGCGGACCTGCCCTGGGCGGACGTGCGCCACGCGCGCGTGGCGGGCAAGGAGCCGGTGCCGCTCTTCGAGGAGCTCCTGGAGGCGTTTCCCGAGGCCCGCTGGAACGTCGACATCAAGGCCGAGCCGGCGCTCCATCCGCTCCTGGAGCTGATCGAACGCACCGGCACCTGGGACCGGATCTGCGTCGGCTCCTTCTCCGAGGCCCGGGTCGTACGCGCCCAGCGCCTGGCCGGCCCGCGCCTGGCGACCTCGTACGGCACCCGGGGTGTCCTCAACCTGCGGCTGCGCTCCTGGGGTGTACCGGCCGCGCTGCGCGGCTCCGCGGTCGCCGCCCAGGTGCCCGAGGCCCAGAACGGCATCCAGGTCGTCGACCGGCGCTTCGTGCGGACGGCCCACGCGCGCGGGCTCCAGGTGCACGTGTGGACCATCAATGATCCCGATGCCATGCACCGGCTCCTGGACCTGGGAGTGGATGGCATCATGACCGATCACATCGACACGTTGCGCAAGGTCATGGAGGACCGGGGCGTCTGGGTCTGACGGCCCTCGCTCCCCTGGAACCGCGGACTGGGCGCGGGACCAGCGAGGGGGCCGGGTTGGGCACCGACGCCATACGGACAACGGACGCCGGCGAGGCCGCCGCCGAGCGGCGGCGCGAACAGCGCGGCTGGTACTTCTACGACTGGGCGTGCTCCGTCTACTCGACGAGCGTGCTCACCGTGTTCCTCGGCCCCTATCTGACGTCGGTCGCCGAGGACGCCGCGGACGCGGACGGCTACATCCATCCCTTGGGCATTCCGGTGCGGGCCGGTTCCTTCTTCGCGTACTCGGTGTCCCTGTCGGTGATCGTGGCCGTGCTGGTGATGCCTCTGGTGGGCGCGGCGGCCGACCGCACCGGACGCAAGAAGCCGCTGCTGGCGGCGGCCGCCTACACGGGAGCCGCGGCGACGACCGGCCTGTTCTTCCTCGACGGCCACCGCTATCTGCTCGGCGGGGCCCTGCTGATCGTGGCGAACGCGGCGATGTCGGTCGGGATGATGCTCTACAACTCGTATCTGCCGCAGATCGCCGGCCCGGAGGAACGCGACGCGGTCTCCGCCCGGGGCTGGGCCTTCGGCTATGCGGCGGGATCACTGGTGCTGGTGGTGAACCTGGTCCTGTACACCGCCCACGACTCCTTCGGCCTCTCGGAGGGCATGGCCGTCCGGATCTGTCTGGCGTCGGCGGGACTGTGGTGGGGCGCCTTCACCCTCGTACCGCTGCGCAGGCTGCACGACCGCCGGATGCCGCAGAAGGAGGCGACCGCGCCCGGGTTCCGCCAGCTGGCGGCCACCGTCCGCGACATGCGCCGCCATCCCCTGACCCTCTCCTTCCTCCTGGCGTACCTCGTCTACAACGACGGCATCCAGACGGTGATCTCCCAGGCGTCCGTCTACGGCTCCGAGGAACTCGGCCTCGGCCAGTCGACGCTCATCGGCGCCGTCCTGCTGGTCCAGGTGCTGGCGGTGGCGGGTGCGCTGGGCATGGGCCGGCTGGCCCGCGTGTACGGCGCGAAGCGCACGATCCTCGGTTCGCTGGCGGCCTGGACGCTGACCCTGGCGGCCGGCTACTTCCTGCCGGCCGGCGCGCCGGTGTGGTTCTTCGTCCTGGCCTCCGGGATCGGCCTGGTCCTCGGCGGCAGCCAGGCCCTGTCCCGCTCCCTGTTCTCCCATCTCGTCCCGCCGGGCAAGGAGGCCGAGTACTTCTCGGCGTACGAGATGAGCGACCGCGGTATGAGCTGGCTGGGCCCTCTTCTGTTCGGGATCACCTACCAGCTGACTGGAAGTTATCGGGATGCGATCATCTCGCTGGTGATCTTCTTCGTCCTGGGGTTCTGCCTGCTCGCACGGGTCCCGGTGCGCCAGGCGATCAGCGACGCGGGCAATCCCGTTCCGGAGAAGATTTAGCGTTCAGCGCGAAAGGGCGGTAGTGTACGCGTTTGGCCTGCCAGGCGTACCGTTACTGCGCGTCAAAGATGCCGAAACGCTGGGTGACATCTGCTAGCAGATGTGACAAACCGGGCGCCGGTGGGTACAACAAGGGGCGGCTACGACGGCGACGCATGACCCGGAACGGGAATCTTTACCGCCGACCGGACGTTGACCGGATGACGACGACAGCGACACCTGTCCTGTGGGCGACAAGCCCGGGAGGCACGATTCATGAGTGAGCGAGCTCTTCGCGGCACGCGCCTCGTGGTGACCAGCTACGAGACGGACCGCGGCATCGACCTGGCACCGCGCCAGGCCGTGGAGTACGCATGCGAGAAGGGACATCGCTTTGAGATGCCCTTCTCGGTCGAGGCGGAGATTCCGCCGGAGTGGGAGTGCAAGGTCTGCGGGGCCCAAGCACTCCTCGTTGACGGCGACGGCCCTGAGGAAAAGAAGGCCAAGCCCGCGCGTACGCATTGGGACATGCTGATGGAGCGGCGCACCCGCGAGGAACTCGAAGAGGTCCTCGAGGAGCGCCTGGCCGTTCTGCGCTCAGGGGCGATGAACATCGCGATTCACCCCAGGGACAGCCGCAAGTCCGCGTAGTCCCGCCGCGGTCTCGTGCGTTCGGCGCGAGCCGAGCGGGGCTCAGCCCGTCAGCGGAGGACGCGGCTCCTGGGGCGCGTCCCCTGGCTCGTCCCCGGGCTCGTCCCGGATGACCTCACCCTGGACGACCTTGCCGTCGGGACGCTGCATCCGGGCCTGCTGGAAGGCGCCTCCCAGGGTGCCCGGGGCGGCCTCGCGGAGCTTGCGCTCGAAGGTGCGCTCCGCGCGGCGGGCGACGGCCTTCTGGACCGGCGGGATCAGCAGGACCAGGCCCACCGCGTCCGAGATCAGACCGGGGAGCATGAGGAGCAGGCCGCCCAGCATCAGCAGACCGTTGCCACCGCCGCCGGAGGGGGCAGCGCCACGTTGCAGGGCCTCGTTGAGGTTCTGGAAGGCACGCCGGCCGGCCCGCTTGATGACCACCGCGCCGAGCACGAGGCCGGCGAGCAGCAGCAGGAACACCAGGAACCCGCTCGTGGCACCGGCCACCACGGTCAGCAGCCAGATCTCCAGCACCAGCCACGCGGCGATCCCCAGCGGCAGGAAGGTGCGCAGCCGGGAGCGCGGGGGCCGGGCGGGGTACGTCGGGGTCGGAGCGCCAGTCGTCATGCATCCAGTGTGCCTGGGCGCGGCTCAGCGCGGGATAAGGGGACGATCAACGGGGCCTGTGCGGCCGTACGGCTGCCGTCAGGCCTTCTTGCCGCGGCCCAGCACCTTGCCGACGCGTTCCCCCACGCCCCACGTGGTGACCCGCCACAGGGCCTCCACGAGGATGTCGCGGCTCATCTTGGAGTCGCCGTGCTCGCGCTCGACGAAGGTGATGGGGACCTCGACGACGTGATAGCCGGCCCTGATCGCGCGGCGGGCCAGGTCGACCTGGAAGCAGTAGCCCTGCGAGGCGACCTCGCCCAGGCCGAGGCCTTCGAGGGTCTCGCGGCGGAAGGCGCGGTAGCCGCCGGTGACGTCCCGGATGGGTACGTCGAGCAGGACCCGGGAGTAGAGGCTGCCGCCGCGCGAGATGAACTCGCGGGACCTGGGCCAGTTGACCACCCGGCCGCCGGGCACCCAGCGGGAGCCGAGGACCAGGTCGGCGCCCTTGAGGGCGGTCAGCAGGCGGGGCAGTTCCTCGGGCTGGTGGGAGCCGTCGGCGTCCATCTCGACCAGGACGCCGTAGCCGTGCTCCAGGCCCCAGGCGAAGCCCGCGAGGTAGGCGGCGCCGAGGCCCTCCTTGCCCTTGCGGTGCAGGACCTGGACGTGATCGTCGGTGGCGGCCAGCTCGTCGGCGAGCTTGCCGGTGCCGTCGGGGCTGTTGTCGTCGGCGACGAGGATGTGCGCCTCGGGGACGGCCGTGCGCACCCGGCCGACGATCGACTTGATGTTCTCCGCCTCGTTGTAGGTCGGAATGATCACCAAGGCGGTGCCGAGCGGGCCGAACTGCCTCCCGTGGCCCTGTGCCGCGAGGGTCCCGTCGCCGTCGTTCACTACTGCCCCTTCAGGTTCGTACGCAGGCGTCCACCATAGTCGTCGCGGCCTGGGCCGACGTGACAGGACGTTCGTATGGTGGTGTCGTTTTAACAAAAGCGGGGTAAGAACGCGCTTCTCGACAGCTGTGCGTACTGCGGATGGGGGCCCGGCGCCCTTCGGGCCGACCTGGGACCCGCTGGCTGCGGATCGACCGAAAGCCGTTGTCTACTGAGCGCCCGGGCCCCACCCGGGTCACACCTCCCCGACCGGCCGGAACGTTCCCTCGCTGCGGCGCGGGCGCTGAGCCTGGCTCCCAGTGGCGGTGCCCGGTGCGGCACACCGTCCCTGACCCAGCGGCGCGGCGACGAGTTGACGGACGTTCCCCGGTCGGGCGTCCGGTGGTGGACTGGGCCGAACCTACCGGCCCCCTGCCGTCGGCTGTCAACAGCCGTTTGACCTGCGCATCTTCCCTCAAAGCCCTGGTCAGCGCGGAGGATACGCAGGTCGCGAGACGGGGCGGCGGCGCCCGATCGGAGCCGCGCCACCCCGGGAGATCACTCGCCCGGGCGTACGAACACGGTCCGGCCGCCCACCACGGTGCGCAGGCAGACCGGCAGGTCGGCGCCCGGCGAGAGGTCGGGCAGGCCGGGGGTGCCGGAGCGGGGGTCGGTGGACCAGCGGGCGACCCGGTCGTCGGGGGCCTGGACGACGAGCTCGTCCGTGCGCCACACCGCGTAGTCGGCGGGCGCACCCGGCACCAGGACACCCGCGTCGTCCCGGCCGATCGCCCGCCAGCCGCCCCGCGTGTGGGCCGTGAACGCGGCGCGCACGGAGACGCGGTGCTCGGGCGTGCGGTGGAAGGCGGCGGCGCGGACCGTGCCCCACGGGTCGAGCGGGGTGACGGGGCTGTCGGAGCCGAAGGCGAGCGGCACACCGGCCTTCAGGAGGGCCGCGAAGGGGTTCAGGGCACGCGCCCGCTCCACACCCAGGCGCTGGGCGTACATGCCGTCCTCACCGCCCCACAGCGCGTCGAAGGCGGGCTGCACGGAGGCGGTCAGACCGAGGTCGGCGAAGGCGGCGATGGTCTCGGGGGTGAGCATCTCGGCGTGCTCGACACGGTGCCGGGCGGCGCGGACACGGGCCAGGCCGACCTTCTCGGCGGCGGCGCGCGCGCCCTCGACCACGGCGGTCACGGCGGCGTCGCCGATCGCGTGGAAGCCCGCCTGGAGGCCCGCCTCGGTGCAGGCGACGAGGTGCGCGGCCACGGCGGCGGCGTCCAGGTAGGCGGTGCCGGTGTGCCCGGCGTCGGTGTACGGCCGGTGCAGGCAGGCGGTGTGGGAGCCGAGGGCGCCGTCGACGAACAGGTCACCGGCCGCGCCCAGGGCGCCCAGCTCCCGCGCCTTCTCGACATCCTGCTCGGCCCAGTAGCCCACGACCCGCGGTCCGGCCTCCTCTTCGGCGAGCCGCAGCAGGCCGGTGAAGTCGTCCTCGGAGGAGATCTCGGGGCCGGCGCACTCGTGGACCGAGCCGATGCCGAGGGAGGCGGCGCGGGCGAGCGCGGTGCGCTGCGCCTCGACGCGCTGGGCCGGGGTGATCGCGGCCAGGGCGGTGGCGCGTACGGCGTGGTGGGCGTCGGCGGTGAGCGGGCCGTCAAGGCGCCCCAGGGACGTCAGGTCGAGCAGGGCCGTGGTCACGACCGCCGAGTGGACGTCGATCCGGGACAGATAGAGCGGGCGGCCTCCGGTGGCCTCGTCCAGCTCCGCGCGCGTGGGCGGCCGTCCGCCGGGCCAGCGGGCCGCGTCCCAGCCGTGTCCGAGCAGGACGCGGTCGTCCGGGCGGGCACCGGCGAAGTCCCGCACGAGGGCGAGGGCCGCCTCCAGGGAGGGCGCGTCGGACAGGTCCAGGCCGGTCAGGGCGAGCCCGGTGGAGGTGGTGTGGACATGCGCGTCGGTGAACGCGGGGGTGACCAGGGCGCCGTCCAGATCGACGACCTCGTCGACCCCGTCCGAGAAGGCGTCGGCGGCACCTTCCGAGCCGACCCAGGCGACCTGACCACGCTCCACGACCATCGCGGTGGCGAAGGGATCGGCGGGGCTGTGGACCTCTCCTCGACGGAGCAGGACGGTCTTGGGCGCGGGGCTGGACTCACTCATGAGGAACAGTCTCGCGTGTCATCCGGACCGTGCCGGACACGGGGCGCGGTTGGCTCCCCTCAGATCAGACCCGCACCCGCACCCGCCGACGAATCACCGGTCAGATCCTCGGCGGGCGAGCCTCGTACGGCGTGGACAACACCACAGTCGTCCGCGTCGACACCCCCGCCAGCGACCGCAGCCGGGCCAACAGCTCCTCCAGCTCGTGCGGCGTGGCCACCCGCACCTTGAGGATGTAGTTCTCGTCGCCGGCGACGCTGTGGCAGGCCTCGATCTCCGGCACTCCGGCGAGGCGCTCGGCGATGTCGTCCGGCGCACTGGGATCGAACGGTTTGACCGAGATGAACGCGGTCATGGGCAGCCCGACGGCCTCGGGGTCGACGACGGCGGCGTACCCACGGATGACGCCACGCTGCTCCAGCCGGCGCACCCGCTGGTGCACGGCCGACGTGGACAGGCCCGTGGCCTTGCCGAGGTCTGTGTAGCTCATCCGCCCGTCCTTGACGAGCAGCTGCACGATCTGACGGTCCAGCTCCTCCATGGCGCAAGAACCTACAGTGCCCTTGATCTCCTCGGATACCTGAGCGGCGCAGGTCATACCCGGTTCGTGATGTGGCCGAGAGCTACCTGTGAGCCGCCTGAGGGACAAAGCGGCCGCCCCGGGCATCTGCAATCGGCATGTGACGAACGCCACAGCGCCCGAACGCTCTCCGTGATGTTCTCGTGATTACCGCCGAGACGGGGCGGGAAGTGCTTGCTGTGGTCGAGGCCGCAGCGCCTTCACGGCCCAGCCCGAGGGGGAGAACCCAATGCAGAGTCTTAAGCGCCCTGGTCGTACCGCACCCAAGCGACTCCAGGCGGTCGCCGAGCCCGAGCCGGAGGGCGTCGAACCCGACGCGCTCGACGACGAACTCGACGCGTACGACACCTTCGAGATGTTCCGGGTGGTCTGCCCGGACTGCGCGCAGCCCATCGCGCTCCTTACGGACGAGGAGGTCCTGCCGGAGCACGCGCTGTGCGTCTCGCCCTGGAACCCGTTCGGGCTCACGGTCTGCGCCGGCACCGGCCGCCGCGCCTCCGACGCGCGCGCCGCGGACGAGGACCTGGAGCCCCAGGAGCAGGACACCGCCCTGCTGTTGACGCTCCCTCAGGGCCTCGACTGGCGGACCCAGCCCTTCTCGCACGTCGGCGGACCGGGCTCGCGCCCCATCAGGGTCCCCGTCATGCGGCGCCACGCCGCCTGAGCGCGTTCCGGTAGCGGGGCCACGTCGCTCAATCCCAGTAGCTGCCCTGCACCATGGCCCGCAGGCTGCCGTGGTGCAGGATCAGTGTGTCCGGGTCCGCCGGCACGACCGCTTCACCGAAGTGCACCTGCCGATAGGCGACACGCAGCATGACGACGGCGTGCCGCAGCGCGGCGTACAGCGTGTAGAAGTCCATGTCGCGCGGTGTGTGGCCGGTGAGTCGGGCATAGCGGGTCTCGACGTGGTCGCGGCGGAAGAAGTCCGGCAGGCCGCGCTGTCCGAAGGAGACCGTCAGGTCCTGGAAGAAGCGGTGCAGATAGATCGCCCAGCCGAGGTCCACCTCGCGCGGGGCGAGCGCCGCCATCTCCCAGTCGAGGACGGCCGCGGGTTCGAAGCCGTCGTAGACGACGTTCCCGATGCGCGCGTCACCCCAGTTGAGGACCGGCGTGCCCGGATCGACGGGCCAGAGGTGCTCCAGCCGGTCGAAGGCTTCCTCGATGAGCGGTGAGCGGGCGACGCCGTCGACGACCCATTCGTAGTACGCGCGTTGGGCGACGACGTGTCGGCGCAGGGCGTCACCCTCGCCGGGAAGCGTGAGGAACTCGGCGTCCCGCAAAGGTACTTGGTCGTGCAGTCGGGCCAACAGGCCCACCGAGGCCGCCTCCAGGCGCTCGCGCTCCGTATCGCTCGCCGCGTGCAGCCAGTTGCCCTCGTAGGTGTAGGGCATGACGTCCGGCGGCACCCGCCCCGCCACGCGCTCCATGACGAAGAAGGGCGCGCCGAGCGGGCCCGGGTCCTCCTCCAGCCACAGCACCTTCGGCACGGGCAGGTCCGAGCGCTCGCCCACGACACGCATCGTGCGGTACTGGCGGACCATGTCGTAGACCGGGAAGACGGTGTACGCCGCCGGGTCCGCCGCGAGCCGCAACGCGCAGGCGGGCAGCGGGGGTTCGGGGTGCTCGATGTCGAAGAGCAGGGTCTCGCTGGACATGCCGTTGGAGGCGGGGACGGTGACGCCGACGGCCTTGGCGCCGGGCAGGCGGGTGCCGAGCCAGGCGGTGAGGCGGCGGGCGATGTCCTCCGGGTCGCGGGTGCTGGTACGCGGGCGAGGCGCCGTCGTCATGTGGTCAACCCCCTTGTGGCGCGGCCGGCTTACGGCGCGACCGAGTCGAAGCCGGTGAACCCGCTCGGGTCGTGCCGTCCGAACGAGCCGTGCTCGAAGATGCCGTGCCCGATCCGGCCGTCGAGGCGGAAGCGGGCGGCGTGGTCGGTGACCCCGTACGCGGCCAGGGTGTGCGGTTCCGTGAGGTCGTAGGTGCGCCGGTCGGTCCAGCCGTGGCCGCGCCAGGTGCCGTGCTGCCAGTCGTCGGCGGGCGGGTAGCCGGCGCCGATCGCCAGCGGGGAGGAGGTGAGGATCTCGACCTCCAGCTCCCGCGGTTTGCGTACGTCGCCGAGGTGGACGAGGGCGCGTTCGGGGTGGCGGGTGCCGGAGCGGTAGGTGATCTCGGGCTGGGGCCAGCCGAGTTGGCGGTCGGGGTGGCCGGGGCGGACGAGGGTGGCGTCGTTGAGGACGCGGTAGCCGTCGGCGTCCTCCTGGACGATCACCATCAGGAAGCGGTCCTCGAAGCGGACGGGACACCAGAGCCAGTGGAAGCCCTCGGTGGGATCTTCCTCGGCGAGGCGGCCGCCTTCCTCGCCGGGGACGGGGCGCACGCCCCAGCTGCGGTCGCGGGTGCCGGTCCACCGCGTGGCGTTGACGCGGAACTCCTCACCGCCGGCGCGCACAGTGCCCTCCACGCCGCCCGCCTGTACGAAGCGACGCCCTTCCAGGGTGAGCCGGCCGCCCCGGCGCTGCACGTGGTGGGGTTCCCACAGGGCGGGGAAGGCGGCGGTCCAGGTCAGGTCGTACGACAACGAGTCGTCGTCGCAGGCGAGGCGCAGCCGGTGCAGCGGCTGTTCGACCTCGATTCTCAGCGGCCCCACCACGAGCCGCATCCGGTCCTCGCCGAGGGCGTCCGAGGCCCGCACCGCGTGCAGGGTGTCCCCCACCCGCAGCGTCGCGTACGCGTCGATCACGCCCAGGTTCGGGTACACCCCGAGCCCCACGATCAGCAGCGCCCGCCCCTCGTGGTCCAGGACATGGAAGATGCACCGGTCGTAGGCGTTCCGGTCCCCCGTCGCCACGTGCTTCATGGAGAGCGGCACCTGGTGCACCGGGTACTCGTCGAGCGGTACGGGACGGTCGTCGGCCACGGCAAACCCCCCTGGGAACGGCTGGGCTGACGGTACGTCAGACCGCCGGAGGTGGCCAGACACGTGCCGCACGACGTCCGTGAACTCACACTCGAATCCGTCGGCGGGTGACCTGTCCGGCCGTCACCGCGTTGCCCTGGTATGACCCCCACATATTCGGCGACCGGGCGTCAACGCCGGGTGTTCGTCCCGCCACCCGCAGAATCGGTTCCGCCGCCGCAGGACCCGCCCATCTACCGGGACCTGATGCGCACGTGGGCCGACCGGGGCCGGACCCTGCCCGGGCGCCACGACCCGGAGTGGGTCCGGCTCGCGGCGCCGCAGGTCAGGCCGGGTCAGTTCAGCGCGTCTCCGGACCCGCTAGGTGACGGGCGATGACCATCCGCTGGATCTGATTGGTGCCCTCGACGATCTGGAGGACCTTGGCCTCGCGCATATAGCGCTCGACCGGGAAGTCCGCGGTGTAGCCGTAACCGCCGAGGACCTGGACGGCGTCGACGGTGACCTTCATCGCGGTGTCGGTGCAGTGCAGCTTGGCCATCGCCGCCTGCTTGGCGAAGGGCCGGCCGATGTCCCGCAGCCGCGCCGCCGCCAGGTACAGCGCGCGGCCCGCCTCGATCTGGGTCGCCATGTCGGCGAGCATGAAGCGCAGCCCCTGGAAGTCGGCGATCGGCTTGCCGAACTGCCGCCGCTCCGTCGCGTACGCCACCGCGTTGTCCAGCGCCGCCTGAGCCACCCCGATCGCGCAGGCCGCGATGCCGAGCCGCCCGGAGTCGAGCGCGGACAGGGCGATCGCGAAGCCCTGGCCCTCCTCGCCGATGCGCCGGTCGTCGGGGACCCGGACGCCGTCGAGGTGGACCTGGGCGGTGGGCGAGCCCTTCATGCCCATCTTCTTCTCCGGCACCGCCCCGCTCAGTCCCTCGGCGTCACCGGGCACGAGGAAGGCGCTGATCCCGCGGGCACCCTCCTCGCCGGTCCGCGCCATGACCGTGTAGAAGTCGGCGACACCGCCGTGGGTGATCCAGGCCTTGGTGCCGGTGATCACCCAGTGGTCACCGTCCCGGACGGCCCTGGTGCGCAGGCTCGCGGCGTCCGAGCCCGACGAGGCCTCGGAGAGGCAGTACGCGCCGAGCAGTCCGCCGCCGAGCATCGCGGGCAGATGCTCGATCTGCTGCTCCTTGGTGCCGTAGGCGGCGAGGGCGTAGGAGGCGAGCGTGTGCACGCTGACCCCGAGGCCGACGGTGAGGCGGGCCGCGGCGAGCTCCTCCAGGACCTGGAGGTAGACCTCGTAGGGCTGGTCGCCGCCGCCGTACTGGGAGTCGTAGGGCAGTCCGAGCAGTCCGGACCGCGAGAGCAGGGTGAAGACCTCGCGCGGGAAGCGTCCGGCGTCCTCCTCCTCGGCCGCCTTCGGGGCGATCTCCTGCTGCGCGATGTCGCGGACGAGTGAGATCAGCTCCCGGGCCTCGTCCGTGGGCAGTTGACGATCCACCGGCTGCGGGGCGCGGTCGGGCATGTCGACGCTCTCCTCCCTGTGTAGGGCACATCGGCGTGCGCCTTGGATGGGGGCGGCTCCGCCGGAACTTGCTGAGGGCTTGGCCGATGGTCGCACTTTCGGGTCTCGGAAGCTGCTGACCAGCGGCTCTGCGCTGTGAGTATGCCCGATCGGAGCCATCGAGTCACCAGTTAACGACCGCTTACTTCAGGAAACCGACCCGGAATCCACCGCTCCTCGAAATTGGTCCGAACCATTGACGAACTGGTCTAGTCCTCCTACTGTTCCGAACCAACGCTTTACCGCGTTCATGCCAATCGGCGCCCGTTCCCTCACCCCCACGAGGAGACACCCGGATGCACTTCTCCGTCCGCTCCCTCATCTCGGCCGCGTGTTGCGCGGTCCTCGGCGCCGGGCTGCTCGCCGGCGCCAGCACCGCGACCGCCGAACCCGCGGCGAAGCCCGCGGTGCAGGCCGGCTCCAAGGTCGTCGGCTACTTCACCGAATGGGGCACCTACGACCGCAAGTACTACGTCAAGAACATCGAGACCTCCGGCTCCGCGGCGAAGCTCACACACATCAACTACGCCTTCGGCAACGTCACCGGCGGCAAGTGCGCGATGGGCGACTCCTACGCGGCGACCGAACGGACCTACACCGCGGCGGAGTCCGTGGACGGTGTCGCCGACACCTGGGACCAGCCGCTGCGCGGCAACTTCAACCAGCTGCGTGAGCTGAAGAAGAAGCACCCGGGCCTGAAGGTCGTCTGGTCCTTCGGCGGCTGGACCTGGTCGAGCGGCTTCGGCGAGGCCGCGAAGAACCCGGCCGCGTTCGCGCAGTCCTGCTACGACCTGGTCGAGAACTCCAAGTGGGCCGATGTCTTCGACGGCATCGACATCGACTGGGAGTACCCGAACGCCTGCGGCAACACCTGCGACACCAGCGGCCGGGCGGCCTTCAAGAACCTGATGTCGGCACTGCGGGCCAAGTTCGGCTCCGGCAACCTGGTCACCGCGGCGATCACGGCCGACGCCACCGCGGGCGGCAAGATCGACGCGGCGGACTACGCGGGCGCGGCGCAGTACGTCAACTGGTACAACCCGATGACGTACGACTACTTCGGCGCCTGGGCGGCGACCGGGCCGACGGCTCCGCACTCGGCGCTCAACTCGTACAGCGGCATCCCGCAGGCGGGTTACTACACCTCGGCGACCATCGCGAAGCTCAAGGGCCTCGGTATCCCGGCCTCGAAGCTGCTGCTCGGCCTCGGCTTCTACGGGCGCGGCTGGACCGGCGTCACCCAGTCGGCACCGGGCGGCACGGCGTCCGGTCCGGCGGCAGGGACGTACGAGGCGGGCTTCGAGGACTACAAGGTGCTCAAGTCGAAGTGCCCGGCGACCGGCACGGTGGGCGGCACGGCGTACGCCAAGTGCGGCAACAACTGGTGGAGTTACGACACCCCGTCGACCATCGCCACGAAGATGGCCTACAAGAACCAGCAGGGCCTGGGCGGCACGTTCTTCTGGGAGCTGAGCGGCGACACCTCGGGCGGTGAGCTGATCAAGGCGATCAACTAGCAGAGCCCGAGCGGGACTTGGGGCGGGGGACCACGAGCCTCCGTCCCATCTCGCTGCCCGGGGTCAGGAGTCGCGACGGGCCGGGGCGGGGGCCGGGAAGGCGGGGTCGAGTTCCTCGATCGCGCGCATGGAGGCGCCGAGCGTCTTCACCAGGAGTTCGCGCATGGTGTCGCGGGTGAGCTGGGCCGGGCGGTCGATCCAGTCGAGTGTGGCGCCCTCGACGCTGCACACCCAGGCGAACAGGCCCATGCGGGCCAGCGGTGAGATGTCGCTGCGGCCGTACGCCCCGTCGGCGATGGTCGCGACGATCGCCTCACGCACACCGTCCCGGATGGCGTGCACCTCGGCGTCGAAGCCGACTCCGCCGCTGACGACGGTGCGGTACGCGGCCTGGTTGTGCTCGGCGAAGCGCAGATAACTGTCGATCGTGCGCTGGACCCGGTCCACCTGGGGCAGTTGGATGCCGCTCGCCGCGAAGGTGACCAGGTCGGCGACGGAGTCCTGGATGATGGCCAGGTAGTAGCCGCGCTTGGACTGGAAGTAGTAGTAGATCAGCCCCTTGGCGACATGCGCCTGGCGGGCGATGTCGTCCATCGAGAGCGCGTCGTAGGACGTGTCGGCGAACAGCCTCCGCCCGATCGCGATGAGTTCGGCTCGGCGCGCAACCGAACGATCAGTTCCGCGCGCCTTGGGACGGGCGCCGTCGCGCTGCTGGCTGATATTCAATTTCGACCCTGGTCTCAACGGGACGGGACACCCGCAGTATGTCAGGTCAACTATGGGTCAGGTCACAGCAGGCCGAGCTGGGTCACGAGCATCGCGACCACCACGACGAGGGTCCAGCCCATGACGTGTTCGAGAGCCTTCGGACCGTCTTCCCTGGGTCCGCCGGTGCGGACGCGGGTGGCGGTGGCTGAGTTCGCAGTCATGTGTCCACCTTGCCACCGGCCAGGGCTTTTGCGGCAGAGACGTCGGTCACAGCGGAAAGGCCCCGGTTTACCGGGGCCTCGACCCGTCCGGCGCGTGACTCAGCGCACACCCACCGCCGCGAGCGCCTTGCACTGCCGTGCGGTCGGCTTCGCCGGGAAGTAGAGGTAGCAGACGCCTCCGGTGCCGGAGACGACCTTGCCACTGGCGTTGTACCGCTTGGTACGGAGCCAGATCTTCTCCCACTCGGCCCGCCGGTAGACCCGCCGCACCGCCTCGTCGCTGGGCGAGGCCGGGTCGTTGGCGATCACATCGCCGTCGGCGGTGAAGCCGATCACGGTCATCAGATGCCCCGAGGTGCCGTAACCCGCGCCCGTCAGCTCCTCCTTGAGGAAGGACTGGGACGTTATGGCCGGGATGCCGGCCGCGATCAGCGTCTCCAGGTCGGTGAGGGAGCCGAGCCGGGTGACCACACCCTGGAGGTCCTTGAAGGTGGCCGCGTAGGCCGCGTTGAACGGCCAGTTCCCGCAGCCCGCGTACTGGTGGTCGAACGTGTACCGGGCCGCGTGGCACACCTGCGGGTCGGCATAGGCCGGGTCGACCCAGGCCAGCTGCTCCGGGGTGAGCCGGCCGCCCCAGTACTCGATGATCATCTGCGAGGAGGTCGGGCTGCACCAGGCCTCGCCGCCGTTGTCGTATTCCGGGTACTGACCGGCGTGGATCTCCTGCGAGTAGCGCGGGACGATCAGCTCCTGGGCGAGACCGGGCGTGGAGGCCGGCACGGTGAAGCGGTCCGGGATGTCGGAGCCCATGGCGCCGAGCCGCCACACGGTGGGGGTCTTCTTGGTGCCCGGCTTGCGGTAGAGGGTCAGCCGCAGCCGGTACGAGGTGAGGCGCAGGCCCGTCGCCGGATCGTCGACGGCGAAGGTGTCGGTCCAGATGCTGCTCTTGTCGTCGGTCTGGTCGTCGACCGAGGTCCGCCGGATGTCCTCGTCGCCGGCGGCCCAGCGGCCCATGACGTACCAGGGGGTGTCCGTGCCGTCGGAGTAGGTGCCCTTCAGCTCGACCTGGAGCCAGGTGCCGTCCGGGGTGTGCGCGTTCCAGGACGCGATCGCCTCGGTGGCGGGGACGGCGAGCCTGTGGACGGGGGACGTCCAGGTCGCGTACTCCCAGGCGGCCGTCTTCCCGGTGTGCGGGTCCGTGTAGTCGACGGTGCCCGCGGCAGCGCCGATCACCACGCCCGGCCGGGGACCCGCGACGGCACGGGCGCCCTTCGCGCTGCCGCCGCGCCAGTCGGCGTACGTGGTCCAGAAGCGGTTGTCGACGAGGGCCGCCGGGGCGGCCCGGCCGGCGTCCGCGGCGTCGGTCGCGCCGTCGGCGGCGGCCGCCGGGCTCGCCGCGCCGGCCACGGCCGCGGCGACCGCGGCGGCCAGGACGGTTCTGCGGGACGGCTGTTCGGCTCTGCTCATGGGCGGAACGACCCCCAAGTTGTCCGAGTCCGGGCAGATCCACTGCACGGTTGTGCGCCAACTATGGCCAAAGCCGCATGGTCATGCCAGCACTTCGGGCCATGCCACGCCCATGAATATGGGACTGGACCACTGGCATGACCTGCGACGGCGGATCCCGGGCCGCGATTAGAGTGCTGATCGCCCCCGTCGGACTCGTGAAAGCTCCAGGAACCGGCCATGCACGCCCTCGCCGACCGCCTCCGCGACCTCCCGCCGTCCTGCGGCCCGGTCCGCCTGATCGCCGTCGACGGTCACGCCGGCTCCGGAAAATCCACCTTCGCCGGACGGTTGGCGGCCGCCCTGGGCGGCGCGCCGGTGCTGCACCTCGACGACATCGCGCGCCACGACGAACTGTTCGGCTGGACCGGCCGGCTGCTGACCCAGGTGATCGAGCCCCTGAGCCGCGGCGAGACCGCGTACTTCGCCCCGTACGACTGGCACACCCGCCGCTCCGGCCCGCCCCGCGCCCTCCCGGCGGCACCCGTGGTCCTCGTCGAGGGCGTCGGCGCCGGCCGCCGCGCGCTGCGCCCGCATCTGGCACGGCTGCTGTGGATGGAGTTGCCCCAGGAGGAGTCCTGGGCGCGCGGCCGGTCCAGGGACGGGGAGGAACAGCGGGAGTTCTGGGCCGGGTGGGTCCGGGCCGAGGCCGGACACTTCACCGATGACCCCTCGCGCCCCTACGCCGATCTTCTGGTTCGGCAGGGACAGAAGGGGTACGAGGTGCTTCCGGGACCCGCCGGGACGGTTGGACCGGACCAGGAAATCACTCTGGGTGACGGACCATCCGCTGTGTGCTGAACTTGTGAAGACCCTTGCGCCCGAACTTCCCGGAGTGCTCCAACTCGGCTTGACCGGGGGGCCGTACAGGACTTACGTTCTGAATGTGCGGCCTTTCGTAGCCGCCCTCAGACGCGAAGCCCCCGGTTGTTCCCCCGTGATCGGGGGCTTCGTTCTGCCCTCAACTCCTTTTCCGGGCGCTACGAGCCGTGATTCGCTCACCCTCGGTCACCATTCCGTGTGCGCCCCGTCTGCTCCCACCTCCCCAAACGGCCTGTGCGGCACCCTTCGGCGGGCCCCACCCCCGCAGGTACGATGCCCTCGGTGCGACCTAGGGACGGGCAGCTCTGCGCACCGTTGCAACTCCGGTCCGCAGCAAGGCGGTTCGATCAAGGAGGTCGGCGGCCGACGGCCCGGTGACCAACCAGCGGGGGCACGGTTTGTGGGGGACGTGATGGACTTCGGCACGCAGGGCCCGCAGGCCCCGGCCGACCTCGCCTGGCTGCGAGGTGTGGATGCCTACACGATGGGCGCCTATCCGCAGGCGGAGGAGGAGTTCCGCGCCGCGGTGCGGATGGACCCGGGGATGGCCGACGGCTGGCTCGGGCTGCACGCGTTGCGCGTCGACACGACGACCGCGCTGCTGCGGATGTTCCGGCACCGGGAACGCTTCGGGGAACAGCGCGCCCGGCACCGCCGCACCCTCAACTCCTGGTACTGGCTGGGCTGGTGGGTGCAACCCGTACTGGAGAGCCCGCGCGACCTGCTGCTCGCGCACGCCTCGCACTGGCTGGACGGACGCCATGTCCCGGAGCTGGACCGGGCCCTCGCGAGCCTGCCGCCCGTCGACACCGACGCCCAGGTGCGCTTCCTGCACGCCTGTCGCGCCTATCTGGTCAAGGACTGGGACCAGCTCGTCCGGCACACCGACCCGCTGATCGACGATTCCCTGCTGGGCATCGAGGCAGGTCTGTTCGGGGGCATGGCCCGGGTGCGCCTGGAGATGTTCGGGCAGGCCGAGCCGCTTCTCTCGGCGGCCCTGATGCGCTGTCGCAGCGAGCAGCCCCAGCGCAAGGAGCTGCGCTACTGGCTCGCCCGCGCGCACGAGGGCACCGGCCGCTCCGCCGCCGCCCTCCCCCTCTACCGCGCCGTGCACCGCGTCGACCCGGCGTTCATGGACACCTCGGCCCGGCTCGCGGCGATCGCCGAGGGCGACGGGTACGACGACGCAGCGGCGGACCTCGCCTCGATCGCGCTCTCCGGCGCCCAGGACGTCCTCGACGGACCGGACGGCCTCGATCCGCTCTTCGGCGGCGCCGACGGACGCGACCTCAAGTACTCCGACCCCGACCTGCCGCCCACCGGGCCGCTCCCCTCGGTGACCGACCCCTCGGTGCGCGAGAAGACCGTCCCGACGCAGGCGCTGCCCGCCGGCCCCACCGACCCCGTCCTACTGGAGGAGGCGCTCACCGAACTGGAGCGCATGGTGGGCCTGGAGCCGGTGAAACGCCAGGTCAAGGCGTTGTCGGCGCAGCTGAACATGGCGCGGCTGCGCGCCGGGCAGGGGCTGCCGGTCCAGCCGCCCAAGCGGCACTTCGTCTTCTCCGGCCCCTCGGGCACCGGCAAGACCACGGTCGCCCGCATTCTGGGCCGTGTCTTCTACGCCCTCGGGCTGCTCGGCGGCGACCACCTCGTGGAGGCCCAGCGCGCCGACCTCGTCGGCGAGTACCTCGGACAGACCGCCGTGAAGGCCAACGAGCTCATCGACTCCGCGATCGGCGGGGTGCTCTTCGTGGACGAGGCGTACTCGCTCTCCAACTCCGGTTACGGCAAGGGCGACGCGTACGGCGACGAGGCGCTCCAGGTGCTGCTGAAGCGGGCGGAGGACAACCGGGACCACCTGGTCGTCATCCTGGCCGGCTATCCCGAGGGCATGGACCGGCTGCTGGCCGCCAATCCCGGGCTGTCCTCGCGGTTCACGACCCGGGTCGACTTCCCCTCGTACAAGCCTCTCGAACTCACCTCCATCGGCGAGGTGCTGGCCGCGGAGAACGGTGACATCTGGGACGAGGAGTCCCTCGACGAGCTGCGGTCGATCGCCGGGCACGTGGTGGACCAGGGGTGGATCGACGAGCTGGGCAACGGGCGGTTCCTGCGGACGCTGTACGAGAAGAGCTGCGCGTATCGGGATCTGCGGTTGTCGACCTATCCGGGGATGCTGTCGCGGGACGACTTGTCGACACTGCGGCTGCCGGATCTCATGCAGGCGTACGGGGAAGTGCTGTCGGGGCGGGGGCCGCAGGATCCGTCGGCGATGTGACGGATCCTGCGGCCCCCGCGCCGCACTACTTGGCCAGCACCTCTTCCGAGGCCTCACTCACCCGCGGCTCGGTGACCTTGACCTCCGGCACATCCCGGTGCGCCGGATCCGTCACCTCGCCCACCAGGAGTTCCAGTACGTCCTCCAGCGCCGCCAGGCCCAGGACCCTGCCGGACGCGTCCGCCACCTGGGCCAGGTGGGTGGCCGCCCGGCGCATGACCGTCAGGGCGTCGTCCAGGGGGAGTTCGGACCTGAGGGTCGTCATCGGGCGCCAGAGCTGCTGGGGTACCGCCCGCTCCGACTCCTCCAGGTCCAGGACGTCCTTCACATGCAGGTAGCCCATGAAGGCGCCGTTGTCGGCCACGACCGGGAAGCGGGAGTAGCCGGTGCGGGCGGTGAGCTCCACGACCTGGCCGGGCGTGACCGAGGGACCGACCGTCACCAGTGACTCGCGTGTCAGCAGGACGTCCGTGACCGGGCGGGAGCCCAGTTCCAGGGCGTCCTCCAGGCGCTCCTGCTCCTCGGGGTCCAGGAGGCCCGCCTGGCCGGCGTCCTCCACGAGCCGGTTGAGCTGCTCGCTGGTGAAGACCGCCTCGACCTCGTCCTTGGGCTCGACGCGGAAGAGCCGCAGGATGCCCTGGGCGCAGGCGCCGAGGGCGATGGTGATCGGCTTGCAGAAGCGGGCGAAGACGACCAGACCCGGGCTCAGCCACAGCGCGGCCTTCTCCGGGGCGGCCATCGCGAGGTTCTTCGGGACCATCTCGCCGATGACGAGGTGGAAGAAGACCACCGCGGCGAGCGCGATGACATAGCCGAGCGGGTGGATCATGCCGTGCGGCAGGTGGATCCACTCGAAGACCGGCTCAAGCAGCTTGGCGACGGTCGGCTCGGCGACCGCGCCGAGCGTCAACGAGCAGATGGTGATCCCGAACTGGGCCGCGGCCATCATCTGCGGCAGCCGCTCCAGGCCGTACAGCACCTGACGGGCCCGGGCCGTGCCGAGCGGCTCGATCTGGCTGCGCCGGACGGACACGAGGGCGAACTCTGCGCCGACGAAGAAGCCGTTGGCGAGCACGAGCAGCGCGGCGAACAGGAGGAGGAGCACGCTCATCGGACGGCCTCCACAACCGCGGGGACCGTTCTGACCAGTCGGACGCGCTCGGCGCGGTAGTGCCCGACCTGGCGGACCGAGAGCCGCCAGCCGGGGAGTTCGGCCCGATCGCCCACGGCCGGGATCCGGCCGAGCAGGTCGGCGACGAGCCCGGCGACCGTCTCGTACGGCCCCTCGGGCACGTCGAGGCCTATGCGCTGGAGGATGTCGACACGGCAGCTGCCGTCGGCGTCCCAGGCGGGCCTGCCGTCCTCCGACGGGGCGGCGGCGAGCTCCGGGACGTCCAGACCGTCGTGCTCGTCGCGGACCTCGCCGACGAGTTCCTCGACGATGTCCTCCAGGGTGACCACACCGGCCGTGCCGCCGTACTCGTCGACGACGACGGCGATGGGCTGCTCGCTGCGCAGCCGGGCAAGCAGCGGCTGGACCGGAAGGGTCTCCGGCACGAGCAGGGCCGGGCGGGCGATCCTGCCGACCGGGGTGCGCAGCCGGTCGTGGGTCGCAACGGCCAGGGCGTCCTTGAGGTGGACCATGCCGACGATCTCGTCGATCTTCTCGCGGTAGACGGGGAAGCGGGACAGGCCGGTGGCGCGGGTCAGGTTGACCACGTCCTCGGCGGTCGCGGACACCTGGAGGGAACTGACCTTCACGCGCGGGGTCATGACGTGCTGCGCGGTCAGCTCGGCCAGGGACAGGGTCCGTACGAAGAGGTCGGCGGTGTCCTGTTCCAGTGCGCCGGCCTGGGCCGAGTGCCGGGCCAGGGAGACGAGTTCGCCGGGGGTGCGGGCGGAGGCCAGCTCCTCGGTGGGCTCGACGCCCATGGCACGGACCAGACGGTTGGCGACGGCGTTCAGCGCGGCGATGACCGGGCGGAACAGGCGTGCGAAGGCGTGCTGCGGGCCGGCGACGAAACGTGCGACCTGAAGGGGCTTGGACACCGCCCAGTTCTTGGGCACGAGTTCGCCGATCACCATCTGCACGGCGGAGGCCAGCAGCATGCCGAAGACCACGGTGACTCCGGAGACGGCCCCCGCGGGGACGCCGATCGCGGTGAACGGGCCGTGCAGCAGCTGCGCGAGCGCCGGTTCGGCGAGCATGCCGACCACGAGGGAGGTGATGGTGATGCCGAGCTGGGTGCCGGAGAGCTGGAAGGAGAGCTCCTTGAGCGACTCGACGACCGTACGGGCTCGCTTGTCGCCCTCGGCGGCGGCCTTCTCGGCGTCCGGTCGCTCGACCGTCACGAGGCCGAACTCGGCGGCGACGAAGAAGCCGTTGGCGAGAATCAGCAGGAAGGCGGTTGCCAGGAGCAGCAGGGGGATGGTCATGCCGCCGCCTCGATATGCCGGGAGGGGGCGGCGCAGGTACTACAGGACGATCCGTCCATCGCTGGAGGGAATCACTCCTCGGATAGCAGTGGGCCTCTGAAGACCGGGGGGAACATCAGCGGCGGAGGCGTCACGAAAAACGCCTCCGCCAACAGGTTAATCAAGACATGGCCCTCTACGGCAGATCCCTCGGGGTGCGGGACTCGACGAGCGACCTCAGTGCGCGGGCGTCGGCGATGGCCTGCTGCTTGGCGATACCGGGCTGGATGCCCAGCGCGGGCAGGCTGGTTCCGTCGGTGAGGTTGAGGAACACCCAGGGATCGCCCGGCCGGAGATTGACCTGGACGATCTCGGCCCAGTCGAGGTGCCGCTTGCCGGCGATGTTCACGACGGTGACGCCGGACTCGTCGGCGACCACCTTCACCCGGGCGAGCAGGGCCAGCACACCGGCCAGGAGCGCCGCGGTGAAGATGAAGCTCAGGCGTTCGCCGGGGCCGAGCTTCTCCAGCAGCAGGGCGATCACCGTGATGACCACGAAGAGCGCGACGGCGGCGGTGAGCAGGACGGCCCTGGTGCGGCCGGGCCGGAAGGTGACGGGGAGGGTGGGGGTCTCGGACATGGCTGCGCGGCCCCTCAGAGACGGCACGCGTGGATGGACGTCGTCAGGATGGCCCGCGCGCCGATGTCGTACAGGTCGTCCATGATCCGCTGTGCTTCCTTGGCCGGGACCATCGCACGGACGGCGACCCAGCCCTCGTTGTGCAGCGGGGAGACGGTCGGGGACTCCAGGCCCGGCGTGAGGGCGACGGCCTTCTCCAGCTGCTCGACCCGGCAGTCGTAGTCCATCATCACGTACGTCCGGGCCACGAGGACGCCCTGGAGGCGGCGCAGGAACTGCTGCACCTTGGGCTCGTTCTCCGAGGTGGTGTCGGCGTCCGTGCGGCGGATGACGACGGCCTCGGACTTCATGATCGGCTCGCCGAAGACCTCCAGGCCCGCGTTGCGCAGCGAGGTGCCGGTCTCGACGACGTCCGCGATGACCTCGGCGACACCGAGCTCGATGGCGGTCTCGACGGCGCCGTCGAGGTGGACGACGGAGGCGTCGACACCGCTGTCGGCGAGGTGGCCCTCGACGATGCCCTCGTAGGAGGTGGCGACCGTCTTGCCCTTGAGGTCCTCGACGCCATTGGCCGTGCCCGGCTTGGCGGCGAAGCGGAAGGTGGAGCGGGCGAAGCCGAGCGGGAGGATCTCCTCGGCCCTGGCGCCGGAGTCGATCAGCAGGTCCCGGCCGGTGATGCCGATGTCGAGACGGCCGGAGGAGACGTAGATCGCGATGTCGCGGGGGCGGAGGTAGAAGAACTCGACCTCGTTGACCGGGTCGACGATCCGCAGTTCCTTGGACTCCCGGCGCTGCTGGTAGCCGGCCTCATGCAGCATCTCCGCCGCAGGGCCTGACAGGGAACCCTTGTTGGGGACGGCGATGCGCAGCATGAGGTCGGCTTCCTTCGCGTGAAACGGGGTGAACTGGGGTGGGCTGACTCGAAGAGGTTTTACAGATGGGCGTAGACGTCGTCCAGCGAGATTCCGCGGGCGACCATCATCACCTGGACGTGGTACAGCAGCTGCGAGATCTCCTCGGCGGCCGCCTCCTTGCCCTCGTACTCGGCGGCCATCCATACCTCGGCGGCCTCTTCGACGACCTTCTTGCCGATGGCATGGACGCCCTTGCCGACCAGCTCTGCGGTGCGGGAAGTGGCGGGGTCGCCGGTGGCGGCCTTCTGCTGGAGCTCGGCGAAGAGCTCCTCGAACGTCTTATTGGACATGGTGACGCTCAGCCTATGCCACACCCGGGTTCCGTCAGCGCCACGGTTCAGATACTGAGCGGAGGGTGGCCGCCGTCGCCACCGCCGCCGTCACCGCCTCGTGCCCCTTGTCCTCGTTGGAGCCCTCGATGCCCGCCCGGTCCAGGGCCTGCTCCTCGGTGTCGCAGGTCAGCACGCCCATGCCGATGGGGACGCCGGTCTCGACGGAGACCTGGGTGAGGCCCTGGGTCACGCCCTGGCACACGTACTCGAAATGGGGAGTGCCGCCGCGGATCACGACGCCGAGGGCGACGATCGCGTCGTAGCCGCGGCCCGCGAGGACCTTGGCGACGACCGGGAGCTCCCAGCTGCCGGGGACCCGGAGCAGGGTCGGCTCGTCGATCCCCAGGTCGTGCAGGGCGCGCAGGGCGCCGTCCACCAGACCGTCCATCACCTTCTCGTGCCACTGTGCCGCGATGACGGCGACCCGCAGGTCACCCACATTGCGTACGGACAGCTCCGGTGCACCCTTGCCGCTCACGTTCTCTGATCTCCTCGTTACTGGTTGCTGCAGGTCGACGCTGGAGCGGTGTCCAGCCAGGGCAGGTCGTGTCCCATCCGGTCCCGCTTGGTGCGCAGGTAGGCGAGGTTGTGCTCGCCCGCCTGTACCGGCATCGGCTCCCGGCCGTTGACCTTGAGGCCGTGGCGCAGGAGGGCGTCGGACTTGTCGGGGTTGTTGGTCATCAGGCGCACGCTGCGCACCCCGAGGTCCTCGAGGATCTGGGCGCCCGCGCCGTAGTCCCGGGCGTCGGCGGGCAGGCCGAGTTCCAGGTTGGCGTCGAGGGTGTCGCGGCCGCGCTCCTGGAGCTCGTACGCGCGCAGCTTGGAGACCAGGCCGATGCCGCGCCCCTCGTGGCCGCGCAGATAGACCACCACTCCCCTGCCCTCGTCCTGTATGCGCGCCAGGGAGGCGTCCAGCTGGGGTCCGCAGTCGCAGCGCGCGGAGCCGAAGATGTCGCCGGTCAGGCACTCGGAGTGGACGCGCACCAGGACGTCCTCGCCGTCGCCGATCTCGCCGTGGACGAGGGCGACATGCTCGACGCCGTCGACGGTGGAGCGGTAGCCGTACGCCGTGAACTCGCCGTGGGAGGTGGGGAGGTGGACCTCGGCCTCGCGACGGACGGTGGGTTCGGCGGCCTGGCGGTAGGCGATCAGGTCCTCGATGGAGATGATCGTCAGACCGTGCTTGCGGGCGAACGGGATCAGCTCGGGCAGCCGCAGCATACGGCCGTCCTCGCCGGCGATCTCGACGATCGCGCCGGCCGGGCGCAGGCCCGCGAGCCGGGCGAGGTCGACGGCGGCCTCGGTGTGGCCGTTGCGCGTCAGGACCCCGCCGGACTTGGCGCGGAGCGGGAAGACATGCCCGGGGCGCACGAAGTCGGTGGGCTCGGCGTCGCCGCTCGCCAGCAGCTGGAGCGTGGTCGCGCGGTCGGCGGCGGAGATGCCGGTGCTCACCCCGTGGGCGGCGGAGGCGTCCACGGAGACCGTGAACGCGGTCTTCATGGACTCGGTGTTGTCCGCGACCATCTGCGGCAGTTCGAGGCGCTCCAGCTCCTCGCTCTCCATGGGGGCGCAGATCAGGCCACGGCACTCGCTCATCATGAAGGCGACGATCTCGGGCGTCGCCTTCTCGGCGGCGATGACGAGGTCGCCCTCGTTCTCCCGGTCCTCGTCGTCGACCACGACGATCGGGCGGCCGGCGGCGATGTCGGCGATGGCCTGCTCGATCGGGTCGAGGGTGAGGTCTTCCAGGCCGTCGGTGCTGTAGAGGATCGGTGCCGTGCTCATGCCGGCGCTCCTTCCAGAGCGGGCCGCGTGCCCTGGCGGGAGCGCAGCCACCAGTCGCGCATGCCCCACAGGACGAGCGCGCCGTAGATGACGTAGACGAAGCCGGAGAAGGCGTAGCCGTTGGCGAAGTTGAGGGGGACGCCGACCAGGTCGACCAGGAGCCAGGCGAACCAGAACTCGACCATGCCGCGCGCCTGGGCGTACATGGCGACGACGGTGCCGACGAAGATGTAGGCGTCCGGCCAAGGATCCCAGGACAGGCTCGGGTACGCCTTGAAGAGCAGGGCCACCGCGACGGTGCCGGCGGCGGCCGCGCCGGCCATCGCCGCGCGCTCGGTCCAGGTGGCGAACCGCGGGGCGATGTGGCCCTTGCCGTCCTGCCCCTTGTTGCGGTTCCACTGCCACCAGCCGTACAGGGCGACGACCATGACGATCGCCTGCTTGCCCGCGCTGCCGGTCAGATGGCCGTAGAACGCGCCGAAGAGGATGAGGCCGGCCAGGAACTGCACGGGCCAGCTCCAGATGGAGCGCCGCCAGCCGAGGGCGAGGGCGACCAGGCCGGTGATATTGCCGATCATGTCCGACCAGAGGATGTGCTGGTCGAAGGCGGTGAACGCCTCGGAGTTCAGCCAGTTCACCGATCTGCTCCCTGGGTGTTCGCGAGCAGCCGCTCGACGTACTTGGCGACGACGTCGACCTCGAGGTTGACCGGGTCGCCGGGCTGCTTGTGGCCGAGCGTGGTCAGGTCAAGGGTGGTCGGGATGAGACTGACCGTGAAGTAGTCGGGGCCGGCGTCGACGACGGTGAGGCTGATGCCGTCGACGGTGATGGAGCCCTTCTCCACGACGTAGCGCGAGAGGTCCGCGGGGAGGGAGACCTTGACGATCTCCCAGTTCTCCGACGGCTTGCGCTCCAGGACCCGGCCGGTGCCGTCGACATGGCCCTGCACGATGTGTCCGCCGAGCCGGGCGCCCACGGCGGTGGGGCGTTCGAGGTTGACACGGGAGCCGACGGCGAGGGCGCCGAGGCTGGAGCGGTCGAGGGTCTCGGCCATGACGTCCGCGGTGAACTCGTCGCCCTCGTGCTCGACGACGGTGAGGCAGACGCCGTTGACGGCGATCGAGTCGCCGTGTTTGGCGCCCTCGGTGACGACGGGGCCCCGCAGGCGGAAGCGACACGCGTCGCCGAGGTTCTCGACGGCGGTGATCTCGCCCAGCTCTTCGACGATTCCGGTGAACACTTCCCGGGTCCTCCTGCCACATCGGGGCACGGACTCCGGGGCTGTCGATGACGACAGAATGAACGAGCAGGAGCACTGGGGGCGACGCCGGACAGACCCGCCCGCATGGACGAGTAGATACGGCGGCGCGCACGAATGCCCGCCCGCCGCGCACTGCCTCCCATCCGGACTTTAACCGTCGGTCCAGGAATTTCACCTGGTCAACCGGTCACTGGAAGTGACCGGGTCGCGGACTGTAACCGCCGGTTCGGACTTTCACCGACCCCGGAGTGCGCTGCTTTAAGGTACAGAGCCAGTGTGCCACGGCTGATCCAGGTCCATACGGGTGAGTGATGTGGAGTGGCTCACAGGTGGTGTCGCTGGACTTCTCAAGCCGCCCGACCTGTTGGACGCTCTGGTCTAGTCCTTTTTGGATCTCCGCAGACGGCCCGGCGGCGGTGACGACGGCCCTTGCCCGCCGCCGGGTCCCTCATCGGCCGGGCATGGCAGGGTGACGTGCATGACGAGCGCGATCGCCGACGAGTTCGAGAGCCACCGCCCCCGGCTGTTCGGCCTGGCCTATCGCATGCTGGGCTCCGCGGAGGAGGCCGAGGACATCGTCCAGGACGCCTATCTGCGCTTCAGCGGCGCCGACCGGGTCGTCATCGAACACCTCGGGGCGTGGCTCGCGAAGGTCGTCACCAATCTCTGCCTCACCCGGCTGACCTCCGCCCGGGCGCGGCGCGAGAGTTACGTCGGGAGCTGGCTGCCGGAGCCCGTCGTCACCTCGGACGGCACACTCGGCCCGCTGGAGTCGGCCGAGCAGCGCGACGCGGTGTCGATGGCGGTGCTGGTCCTGCTGGAGCGGCTCACGCCGACCGAGCGTGCGGTGTACGTGCTGCGGGAGGCCTTCGCCTACGGATACCGGGCGATCGCCGAGGTACTGGATCTGGGCGAGGCCAACTGCCGTCAGTTGCACCGCAGGGCGGTACAGCGGGTGGGTGAGCCCGAGTCGCGGTTCGCGGCCGCTCCCGGGCGGCAGGAGGAACTGGTCGCCTCGTTCGTCGCCGCGTCCCGGGAAGGTGACCTCTCCGGTCTGGAGAAACTGCTCGCGGCCGACGCGACCTGGTGGAGCGACGGCGGCGGCAAGGTGTCCGCGGCCCTGCGGCCGGTCGAGGGGCGCGAGAAGGTCCTCCGCTTCCTGCTGGGCGCGTTCGAGAAGTGGGGCCGGGAGCTGCGGTTCACGACGGCGGAGGTCAACGGCGGGACGGGGGTCGCGATGTGGGCGGGCGAGGCGCTCGCCGCCCTGGTGACCTTCGATGTGCGGGACGAGCTGATCGGCGACATGCGAGCCGTACTCAACCCGGACAAACTTGGCTTCGTACGAGGTCAGCTCGCCCACCCCTAGGGGACTGTCACATTTCACCGGGGCTGCGCGGTCTCAGCTGACGAAGGACGTTCCACCCCGGAACGTCCGGCGTCCGAAGGAGCTGAAGCATGACCACCATCCTGGTGACCGGCGGTACCGGAACCCTCGGCCGGCTCGTCGCCGAACGGCTGCGGGCGGGCGGGCACGAGGTACGGGTGCTCAGCCGGCACACCCAGCCGTACGCCGTCGACCTGCGCGAGGGGGGCGCCGCGCTGGACGCGGCGGTCGAGGGCGTGGACACGGTCGTGCACTGTGCGACCACGCAGACCGGCGGGGACGAGAAGGCGGCCGCGAACCTGATCGCGGCGGCGCGGCGGGCGGGGGTGGGACACCTGGTCTACATCTCGATCGTCGGCGTCGATCAGGTGCCGTTCGGGTACTACCGGTCCAAGCTCGCCGTGGAGAAGCTGGTCGAGGAGTCGGGGCTGGGGTGGACCGTGCTGCGGGCGACCCAGTTCCACGATCTGCTGGTGAAGATGCTCCGGGCGATGGCCAAGTCGCCGGTCCTGGTGCTTCCCGCAGGGGTGAGCGACCAGCCGGTGGAGGTGGCCGAAGTCGCGGACCGGCTGGCCGAGTTGGCGGCCGGGGCGCCTGCGGGGCGGGTGGCGGACCTCGGCGGGCCCGAGGTGCGGTCGTTCGAGTCGCTGGCCCGGGCCTATGTGAAGGCGACGGGACGCCGACGGGCCGTGGTGAACGTGCCGTTGATGGGGAAGGCGTACCAGGGGTTCCGGGCGGGTGGGCATCTGGCGCCGGAACGGGCTGTGGGGAAGGGGACGTTCGAGCAGTATCTGGCGCAGAGCCTCGGCGGGAAGGGCTGAGCGGGTCCGGCGAAGTCGGCTGCGGTGCGCCGCGGACGGGCGACGACCCATAGCCGTACGTCCAGTGGAGCGCTCAGCGCTCGGGCGGCGCGAACAGCTCGTCCTGCGCGCGGTCCCGTGCCGTCAGCAGCGCGCCGCGCAGCACCGCACCGCCGCCCAGCGCACTGGCGCGGACCTCGGTCGGCAGCGGCGACATACGGCGGACTCGCCGCGCCACCCGCGCGGCGAGGTCGCCCCCACCGGACTGCCCGACCTCACCCCCGAGGACCACGCACCCGGGGTCGAGTACGGCCACGACCGAGGAGACGCCCACCGCGAGTCGGTCGGCGAGGGCGTCCAGGAACTCGTCCGTGCCCGCCCTGACCAGCGCCGCGGCCACCGGTTCGGCACCGTCCGCGATGCCCGTCACCCCGTGCTCCCCCGCCAGT
>NZ_JABERD010000098.1 GCF_013044505.1 Streptomyces sp. S3(2020)
GATCACTGCACTGGACTGTCTGTTTTGGGGTCGTGTATTTTTTTTTTTTCAACCCGAGGACGGCATACGTTTTGCGCAGGCGTCTCGTGGGCTCGGAGATTGGTATACGAGACAGGGGTGGGCCGCGCCGGTCCCCGTACGGCGTCGAGGAGGGCCTTGAGCGCATCCGGCTCGCTCAGTCCGTGCAGGTCCTTGCGGAGCCGGGGCGCGAGGATCGCCGGTAGCTGGCCGTCCGCCAGGGGCTCGACGACCAGCGGGACGTAGCGGCCCCGCCGGGCGATCGCGGAGGTCCACTCCTCCTCGGTGTACCGCCCCGCCTCGAAGTAGCGCGGGGAGAGGATGGCGACGACGGCGGAGGCCTGGGCGAGCGCCTCGCTCATCTTCGTCACGAAGTCGTCGCCGGTACGCCAGTGCCAGCGGTCCAGCACCACCTGGTAGCCGTTCTCCTGGAGGTGCCAGGCCACCCATTCCGCCCACTCGTTGTCCGGACCGGCGTAGCTGATGAAGATCGGTTCGGAACTGTCGGACATGCCCGTCTCCCACCCCAGCGGCCCCGGCGGCCCCCCGCGCCTTCCTGTATACCGCCGGGAAACGCGTCCCGGCTCGGGGTAAGGAAAAGTCGACGGACAGGGGATGCCAGGTCAGAGCCGGGATCAGACCGCGCTGACCTCGGGCTTGGCGGCGACCGGCGGCTCGGCCGGCAGCGGGTCCTCGGCGGGCAGCCGCCGCATCAGCACGCCGTACCCCACCGCGGCCAGCGTGCCGACGACCGCGCACAGCCCCCACAGCCACTCCGCGCCGTAGTGGTCGATGATCAGGCCGGACATGAGCGGGGCGACGAGGGAGGCGACGGCCCAGGACAGGGTGTACATGCCCTGGTAGCGGCCGCGGCCGTGCACGGGGGAGAGGCGGACGACGAGGCTGGTCTGGGTGGGCGCGTTGACGATCTCGGCGAGGGTCCAGACGCAGACCGTGAGGGCGAAGACGCCGATGGATCCGGCGAAGGCGGTGAGCCCGAAGCCGTAGCCGGCGAGCAGGGCCGAGATGACGAGCAGCCTGCGTGGATCGCGGTGCTGGATGTACCGGGTGACCGGGATCTGGAGGGCGACGATGAGGATGCCGTTGACGGCGATCGCCATGCCGTAGTCGGCGGGTGTGAACCCGGCCTCGCCCATCGCCACCGGCAGTCCGACCGAGCCCTGCTGGAAGACGAGGGCGATGAGGAAGGACAGTCCGACGACGCCCATGTAGCGCCCGTCGCGCAGCACGGTGCCGAGGCCGACCTCGGAGTCCGCGGCCTTCTCGCTCAGGGTCTGCTCGGGCCGCGACTCGGGCAGCTTCAGGAAGATCACGATCGCGCAGGCGGCCGTCATGCCGGCCTCGATGAGGAAGCCGGCGAGGTAGCTGAACTCGGCGATGAACCCGGCGGCCATGGAGGAGATGGCGAACCCGAGGTTGATCGCCCAGTAGTTGAGCGAGAAGGCGCGCACCCGGTCCTCGGGCCGCACGATGTCGGCCATCATCGCCTGCACGGCGGGCCGCGAGGCGTTGCTCGTCATGCCGACGAGGAAGGCGACGGCGGCGATGGCGACCGGGTGGTGCATGAAGCCGAGCAGTGCGACGGAGGCGGCGGTGGAGGCCTGGGCGATGAGCAGCGTGGGCCGCCGTCCCAGCCGGTCGGTCATGACTCCGGCGCCGACGGACGAGACGACGCCGCCCAGCCCGTGCAGGGAGGCGACGAGACCGGCGAAGGCGGCGGAGTACCCGCGGTCGAGCGTGAGGTAGAGCGCCATGAAGGTGGCGACGAAGGCACCGAGGCGGTTGACGAGGGTACTGGTCCACAGCCACCAGAACTCACGGGGGAGCCCGGAGACGGATTCCCTCAGGGCACGTCTCATGGTGGCTGGTGACATGGTGGTTCCCCCGGGGTGATGTAAGTGTCTCTGGCGGCAGCGGCAACTTACAATCGGCGTGCTCGGTGAAGCCACTCAATTAACAGATCCCGTCAACCGTCCGCCTGCCGAGCACCGGCACAAGCGATCGAGTCGGTGGATTACGCTCATACGCATGGCCGACGCACCGTACAAGCTGATCCTCCTCCGCCACGGCGAGAGCGAGTGGAACGCGAAGAACCTGTTCACCGGCTGGGTGGACGTGAACCTGAACGAGAAGGGCGAGAAGGAGGCAGTCCGCGGTGGCGAGCTCCTGAAGGACGCCGACCTTCTCCCCGACGTGGTCCACACGTCCCTCCAGAAGCGCGCGATCCGCACGGCCCAGCTGGCCCTCGAATCCGCGGACCGCCACTGGATCCCGGTCCACCGCTCGTGGCGCCTGAACGAGCGTCACTACGGCGCCCTCCAGGGCAAGGACAAGGCGCAGACCCTCGCGGAGTTCGGCGAGGAGCAGTTCATGCTCTGGCGCCGCTCCTACGACACTCCGCCGCCCGCGCTCGAGGACGGCACCGAGTACTCCCAGTCGGACGACCCGCGCTACGCGACGATCCCCCCGGAGCTCCGCCCCCGCACGGAGTGCCTCAAGGACGTCGTGACGCGCATGCTCCCGTACTGGTACGACGGCATCGTCCCCGACCTCCTCACAGGCCGCACGGTCCTGGTCGCGGCCCACGGCAACTCCCTCCGCGCCCTGGTCAAGCACCTCGACGGCATCTCCGACGCCGACATCGCGGGCCTGAACATCCCCACGGGCATCCCCCTGTCCTACGAACTCGACGCCGACTTCAACCCCCTGAACCCCGGCGGCACCTACCTCGACCCCGACGCGGCCGCAGCGGCCATCGAGGCGGTCAAGAACCAGGGCAAGAAGAAGTAACGCGACGCTGATAAGCCCCCCACCTGCGGTTTCCCTGCGGGTGGGGGGCTTATCGTCGGCCTTGGGCCGTCTCTGGGCCGTCAGCTGCTGGATCGGGCCGCTAAACGCGTCGGCGCCAGCGTCGGATGCGGACGTCGAGGACGATCAGCAGGGCCGTCGGGATGACGATCTCGGCGGGGGCGCTGGCCCAGAGGGCGAGCGCTCCGCCGGCCGTGCCGATGAGCGCGATCGGCAGGTCGCGAGGACAGATGTCGACGGTGACACCTGCACGTGGGACCATGTGGCCTCCATCTGTGGTCGGTTCCTGGCTAGGGTTTCCGAGTGTGGAAATGGAAACGAATGCCGCCCCTGCTCGGGCGGCATTCGCATGCGGTGAGACTTTCGCACACCTCTACTCTGCGGGACAAACTTGCAGATGGGAGAGGTCTTCTACTTCTACAGTAGAAAAATAGAAGGACGAGGGAAATCGGAACGGCTTACTCTGGGCGTTGACCTGCAAGAACATGCATCGAGATTTCCCTTGGTTGCCTATTCTCTCCTGTTCTTGCTAGCTAGCAAGAAAGGTCGCGATCTAGGCATGGAGCTGAGCCTCATGCTCAGTTTCTGGGCCTCGTGCTCAGTTTCCGAGCCTTCCGGCGCCCGCGCCTGATCAGAGTTTCAGCCTAGAAGCTTCGTATGCTTGAGCGACTGCGTTTCGTGTGCGTTCCTGGCTGGAGGGCATCAGGTGCAGGCCCTAGACGCCGTGAGCTTCCCAAGCTCATGTCACGGTGCGCCGTGAGCGGTGGCATCGACAAGGGGAACTGCGTCGCTGAGGATCCTGGGGTGACTGATGACGAGCTTGTCCTGGCGGTCCGTACGCATGTGGCCGGCCGCGGGCTGCCCGGCCCGGCAACTGCTGAGGACGTCGCCGCCTTCGAGCAGGTGGTGGGGCATCCGATGCCCGAGCTGTTGAAGCGGATCTATCTCGAAGTCGCCAACGGTGGCTTCGGACCGTGGCAAGTGGTGTCCGTGACCGAGACGGACGACTGGTTCAGCGACTGCCCAGACATCACCACGGCCTACCGCGGATTCACTGCCCCCGATGACGTCCTCCCGTCGGGAATCGTCCCGCTGATGGACCGGGGCTGCGCGATGTGGACGCTGATCGACTTCCGGACGGCCGACGGCCAGATGTGGGACTGGGACCCCAACCTGTGCTGCGTCCGCCACGCCCCTGCACCGATAGGACAATCACTCGCGCAGTGGCTCACCGACTGGCTGCAGGGCAAGGCGCACGAGGGCCCCTACCCGGAACGGGTATCGATCGCCTCCGGCTGTCGCAACTCGTAAGGCCGGTTGGGCCCGCCTCAGTTTCCGTCTCATTCATCGGGGTTCACGGCCGTTCAGACGAGACCGCAGGCCCGGTGGGACACAGAGTCGGGCCATCCATGAACGCAGGCGAACGCCCCTGAACCCAACGGATTCCTGTTAGCCCCAGACCCCACCACCACAGGTGGAAAGCGTGCACCTGGAGGAGTGCTCCCGCCGTACCGACCCGCGTGCGCCTGCACCGCCTGACTTCACCAGCCATGCGCCCTGCTCGGTGCCGGCTGCGTGACGCACGCTGGATGCCCGAACGCACAGCGAACCAACGGGAGGGGGACACCCCGTGGGTGAGTGGAAGCAGGGTAAGTGCGGTTGGCCGACGGCGGCCGGTGGGCGCTGTCAGAACAAGACGCTGAAGGGCACGTCGCGTTGCTATCTCCACCAGGGCGACTGGACGAAGCGTGGCCAGGCCGAACTGAAGAAGCGGGCGAGCAGGCGCCGTAGGAAATGATCCGTACACGGTCCGGGACCACTCAGCGGCTGTTTGGAGGGGGTGGGGTCGAAGCTTCACGAGTTCCCGGACCGTAGTAGCTCGGGGATCTCTTCTGAGCCACCCCCGCTGCCAGGCGAATACGACCAGTTGGTGCTGAGTCCTGAACGCCTTCTCGACGCCCCTCTGCCCGAGCTTTTCGCGGAACTGAACGTCACGCTGGACGAGTCTTCGATTACCGACCCAAACTTCACGGGTGCTGCCGTGGTCACCCGAGATCGTGTGATCCTCTCGATGAGGGTAGGCCAACCGCACTGGGAGCGCGACGCCGTTGCGCGAGTGCTGTTGGGGCGCGTGCTCGATGTGCTGTTGTCACCGTTGCCTGAGCCGTACCGCATCAGTGAGGTCTGAGCCGATCCGCTATCTGGGCCGTCCCTGGGCCGTCCGACGCTGCTCGGCAGTGGCCAATGACGACCGACGACGACCACCAGGTGCGTGAGCCTACGGCCCCTGGCCAGCAAAAACCCGGCTCCCCAAGGTCCCCGACAACACCCAGGGCAATGCCTGGACAAGCCCCTACGCCCTGCGGTGTCCGCCCGGGGTAGGGGGCTTCGTGCTGTCCGTGTCCGTGGGAGTCAGGCCGGTATCCAAGTGGGCCATTGTGGGGGGATGTTGCTGGTGGGGCAGCGGCCTGAGTCGCCGGGGTAGTCGTTCAGGGTGCCTATGGTGGCGAAGAGCCACCATGCGAGCAGGAGTGTGACGGTGAGGACCAGGAGCGTCGGTAGGCACAGGCGTACGGCTGTCGGTGCGTGACGTGCCAGGCGGCGTCCCGTCGCCAGTGCCGCGAGTGCGGCGAGGCCGCCGGCGACTGGGGTCACGGGGAGCAGGAGGTTGAGCTGGAGGCGTCCGCCCGCTTCGAAGCCCGCGTCGCAGTACGCGCGGGCCCAGGCGGTCAGGGACCAGCCGGCCAGGCCCAGCGCGCAGCCGAAGAACAGCGAAGCGGTCCAGGGGAGCCATGTGAAGCGGCCGGACTTAACAATGCCCATGACATGGCATGACGTCGCTCGCCCGTCTCGCGGTTCCTCGACGGAACGGGCGAGCTCGGAACTAGGCGCCTTCGAATGAGTACGACGGTGAGTACCGCTACTCACGCCCTCACTCCCACCCCACCCCCACCATGAAGTCACACGACCACTCACAGGGGGACCGACCGATGAACGCCCGCCCGCTCCGCACCCTCACCCGTCTCACCTTCGCCAACCCCGCCTCGCTCGCCTACCTCGCCGTCGTCGGTGTCGCCCTGGTGGTCGCCGCCTCCGAGCCCCTGTACTCCGACGTGTCCGGGTCGATGATCTGGGTGTGGCCGGCGATGCTGGCGCTCCCGGCGTACGTGCCGATCGCGGCGCTCGGTGCGGCGGTGCTGGGGGAGAGCGCGCCCGGGCTGTTCGTCGGCAGCATCGTGCTCGCCGCGCTGGTCCAGTCGCTTACCCTCGGCGCGCTCTTCGAATTCCTGTGCGGTCGGCTCACCCGTCCGGATAGCCTGAGCGCATGACGAATCACCACCGAAAGGGCGATGCCGCGTAGGCGTCCCTCCGCGGTACGGGCCGCGACACCGATACGGATACGACGTTCCCGGCAACCCCGTTTCGGCCGGATCTCCGCAGGCTGTGCCGCCGACATCCGCAGGCTGGAGCACCGCCGCTTCTCGCCGGGGGAGACCGACAGGGTGTTCCGCTACTGGGCCGCCCTCGCGCACGGCCCCTTCGCCCATCTGACCCGCGACGTCGACACCTGCGGCATCCCCGAGTGCGGGTGCGACCCGGGGTACACCCGCGATCACCTCGAACAGGTGCTCCGCGCCCTCCCCACCAAGTCCGCCCGCGAACTCCGCGCCCTGCTCGACGAACTCGACGCCGTCATCCTGCGCCGGGCCCGCGTCCTGCCCTACTCCTCGCCCGACGTCCCGTGGTGGTGGGAGTGGTGGTTCTGAGCAGGCAAGGGACAGGCAGGGGACAGGCAGGGGACGGGCAAGGGGCGGCGCCCGTCAACCCCCGATCCACCGTGCCCGTCCTCCGTGCAGCCCACGCGAAGGGCCCCGGCACGATCACCGGGGCCCTCACCGTCGTACGAGAAGAATCGCGACGTCAGCCGCACTGGCACGGATTGCCCGACTGGCACCCGCACCCGCAGCCCGAGCCGCAGCCGCACGCGCCTATCAGCGTCAGGTTCCTGATCTCGGCGGGCTGCTCGGTCCGGCGTTCCTGGGTGGGGTCGGGCGTGGGGGTGCTGGGGGATTCGGCCATGGGTCCCTCCTCGGCGAGGCAAGGGTCTGGCCCTCGGACAGACCCTGTGCCCATTCCATGCCCGCCCCGGCGGTCGCATCAACGGCGCACTGAGGCTCGCGCGCGCCCCGAACAGGCCCCCGCACACCCCCGGCGGGCCCGGCTGACCCGGAGCTCAGTCGGTGCTCAGGCGCTGCTCGGGCGCTGCCCAGGTGCCACTCAGGCGCTCTCGACGCCCGTCGCCGGCTGGATGTCCGCCTGGAGATCGTCCGCGTGCTCACCCGTCACCAGGAACACCACACGCTTGGCCACCGACACCGCATGGTCGGCGAACCGCTCGTAGTAGCGGCCCAGCAGGGTGACGTCCACCGCCGTCTCGATGCCGTGCTTCCAGCGGTCGTCCAGCAGGTGCTGGAAGAGGGTGCGGTGCAGGAGGTCCATCTCGTCGTCGTCCTGCTCCAGCTGGAGCGCGAGGTCGACGTCCTTGGTGATGATGACCTCCGCCGCCTTCGCCATCAGGCGCTGCGCGAGCTGGCCCATCTCCAGGATCGTGGCGTGCAGGTCGTGCGGGATGGCGCGCTCCGGGAAGCGCAGCCGCGCCAGCTTCGCCACATGCTGGGCGAGGTCACCCGAGCGCTCCAGGTCCGCCGACATCCGCAGGGACGTGACGACGATACGGAGGTCCGTGGCCACCGGCTGCTGCCTGGCCAGCAGGGCTATGGCCCGCGCCTCCAGTTCGTGCTGGAGGTCGTCCACCCTCTGGTCGGCCTCGATGACACTTTCGGCCAGCTTCAGGTCGGAGTCGAGGATGGACGTCGTGGCGCGCCCGATCGCCGACCCCACCAGCCGGGCCATCTCCACCAGACCGTCGCCGATCGAGTCAAGTTCCTCGTGGTACGCGTCCCGCATCAGGGATCCCTCTCTTACGTCTGCCTCGGGGGTTCCGGGGGCCAGATCCAGCCACCGGAAACGTCCGACAACCGGCGCTGTGAACCCCACGCTCCCACGTTCGGCCCTGTACGCGTCGATTTCCGTCACCCCAAATGAACCATCACTGGCTCCAAGGTGAACTCTGGGCGACGAGTGTTCGAGCTCGCACCTCGAAGGCTGTGGCCAGGAGCGATCCCGTGCCTAACCTGGATGCATGGACGTGAACGCGGCGGTCGCCGCATTGGCAGCGATCGCCGGAGCACTTACCGGCGTGATCGCCATGCTGGCGTTCCGCTTCAGCGAGCGGGAGCAGAAACGCCCCACCCGCACCTCTCTGCACACCGACCCGGTGCTTCCGCCGGGCGTGGACACCGTCCTGTCCGTCCTCCGCTCCTCCGCCGTCGTCCTCGACGAGGCCGACGGTGTCGTCAAGGCCAGCTCGGCCGCCTACGCCCTCGGCCTGGTCCGCGGCGGCAAGCTCGCCGTCGAGCCCATGCTCCAGATGGCCCGCGACACCAGGAGAGACGGAGAGATACGACAGGTCGAACTGGATCTGCCGAGAAGGGGAACCGGACGCGGCGAGGCCCTCGCGGTCTCCGCCCGGGTCGCCCCGCTCGGCTCACGGCTGGTCCTCCTCCTGGTCGAGGACCTCACCGAGGCCCGCCGTATCGAGGCGGTCCGCCGCGACTTCGTCGCGAACGTCAGCCATGAGCTCAAGACCCCGGTCGGCGCCCTCTCCCTGCTGTCCGAGGCCGTCATGGACGCCTCCGACGACCCCGAGGCGGTGACGCGCTTCGCCGGCCGTATGCAGATCGAGGCGACCCGGCTGACCAACCTGGTCCAGGAGCTCATCGATCTGTCGCGGGTCCAGAACGACGACCCGCTGGAGGACGCCGAGCCGGTCCGTATCGACGAACTCGTCGCCGAGGCCATCGACCGCTGCCGCCACCAGGCCGGCACCAAGCAGATCACGATGGCCGCCGGCGGCACCGCCGACCTCAGGATCTGGGGCAACCGCGGCCAGCTCGCCGCCGCCCTCGGCAACCTCGTCGAGAACGCCGTGAACTACTCCCCGGCCCGCACCCGTGTCGGCATAGCCGCCCGCCGGGTGACCGCGCCCGGCGGGGACCTCATCGAGATCGCCGTGACCGACCAGGGCATCGGCATCTCCGACAAGGACAAGGAGCGCGTCTTCGAGCGCTTCTACCGCGTCGACCCGGCCCGCTCCCGTGCCACCGGCGGCACGGGCCTGGGCCTGGCGATCGTCAAACACGTGGCCGCCTCCCATGCCGGGGAGGTCACGGTGTGGAGCTCGGAGGGACAAGGCTCCACGTTCACCCTGCGGCTGCCGGAGGCGGGGGCTGCCCGCGACCGCGCACATCACCCGGCCGACCTCGATGACGAGGACGGACCCGACCCATCCCCGTACGAACCGCTTCCCGCCCCGGAGGTCCTTCCGTGACCCGAGTGCTTGTCGTCGAGGACGAGGAGTCCTTCTCCGACGCCCTGTCGTACATGCTCCGCAAGGAGGGCTTCGAGGTCGCGGTCGCGACCACGGGCCCCGACGGACTCGACGAGTTCGAGCGCAACGGCGCCGACCTCGTCCTCCTCGACCTGATGCTGCCCGGCCTGCCGGGCACCGAGGTCTGCCGTCAGCTGCGCGGCCGCTCCAACGTCCCCGTCATCATGGTGACCGCCAAGGACAGCGAGATCGACAAGGTCGTGGGGCTGGAGATAGGAGCCGACGACTATGTCACCAAGCCCTTCTCCTCCCGCGAACTGGTCGCCCGTATCCGGGCCGTCCTGCGCCGCCGCGGCGAGCCCGAGGAGGTCACCCCGGCCGCGCTGGAGGCCGGCCCGGTCCGGATGGACGTGGACCGTCATGTGGTCACCGTCTCCGGCTCCAAGGTCGACCTGCCCCTCAAGGAGTTCGACCTGCTCGAAATGCTCCTGCGCAACGCCGGCCGAGTCCTGACCCGCATGCAGCTCATCGACCGCGTCTGGGGCGCCGACTACGTCGGCGACACCAAGACCCTCGACGTCCACGTCAAGCGCCTGCGCGCCAAGATCGAACCGGACCCGGGCGCGCCGCGGTACCTGGTGACGGTGAGGGGTCTCGGCTACAAGTTTGAACCCTAAGTCGCCGATCCGCTACGATAAGTGGCCCTCGCCGTCGGGTAGGCGGAGAGGCTAAACGCTTGTGGAGCGTTGGTAAGACCCGGAGAGATCCGGGCGCGACGCGGTGAAGCAGGAAGCTCCGTGAGGGCGTGCCAAAAGTTCGAGCCGTAGCGCTCGGAAACGCCAAGGGCGGGAACCGATAACCAAGGTTCCCGCCCTAGCTGTGTGCGGCGCTGCTCAGTGCCCTGCTGCTGCCTCGGAGGACTCTGAGGCCGACGCCGAGTCGGTCGGCGTGGCCCCCGACGGGGTGGCCGTGTCGGTGGCCGACCCGGTCGGGGAGGGCGAGGTGCTCTCGTCCGTGCCCGGCGCCTCGGGGACCTCGGTGGGGCCCCACTTCTCGAAGAAGCTCTTGGCCGGCACCACGAAGGCCCGCAGGCTCACCGCACCGGTCTTGCTGAAGGTGAAGGTGATCTTCTGCGCGTTGCCGTCCTGGACCGCCTCGCGGCTGCTGGACAGGACCGCGGAGGCGTTGCCCGCACCGCCGAGGACGAGGGAGCCGCCGGCCGGGATGGTCAGCTTGCCCTTCCCCTTGGCGGCGGAGAGCTCGGCGGTCTTGCCGGCGTCGTCCACGGTGACCGAGTCCAGCGTTTCGGCGGTGGGGCCGCTGTTGAACAGGGTCGCGGAGATCACGGCCGGACCTGTCGACTCCAGGTCGGGCTGGGTGATGACGACGGCGTTCTGGATCTTGATGTCACCGACGGAGGTGGCCGCGTTGTCCGGCTTGACCTCCAGCGTCTGGGCGTTGTTGCCGGCCGCGCACGCGGAGAGCGAGGCGATCGAGAACGCGATGGCGGCGGCCGTGAGGCCACCGCGTCGAAGGCTGCTGCTCACGGCGGCGGCAACTCCTTGACTCGAACGGGGCGGGCGCATAAAGCCGCCCTAAGTGTCTGTCAGCGGCCTTAGGTTACCGAGCCGTTCCCGCGGCACCGCACCCGACCCTCCCCAACGGGCCGTCTTCGCACCGCAGGGGCTAGTCGTCACCCCCCACAAGTGACTCACGAGTCACTTTGAGCCCGCACTCGTCCGGCATTCACATAAGAGTCCTTCGCGTCCGCTCGCAAATCTTCCGTGAAGGAAATCGCGATCGTCCACGAAATTGATCACGGGCTGATCCGGTGGGTGCTCGTGATTGCGAGTGATCAATTCCGGAAACGGCGCGGAAGCGACTCCGGGCACCGAACGGAGTAGCGGAAGTCGCACACCTGGAACCAGACATATGGGGACGTTCGTCTACGCAGAAGGGCCTCCGGATGTGTGTAACGTACGCGTTTCACCTCCCCTGGAGAGCTGCTCCGACCTGCGAATACCTTCTTCCGCTCGGCCTCCGCAGCACGTTCCTGTTGCTGTTGTCAAGCCCCGAGATATGCCCTGACCTGCGAAAACGCCATTCAGAACCCGCAGTTTCCGTGTTACCCTGGATAGCCACGGAAGGGGTACCTGTCACATGACGTTCAAGGTTGGCGACACCGTGGTCTATCCCCATCACGGGGCCGCGCTGATCGAGGCTATCGAAACTCGCCAGATCAAAGGCGTGGACAAGACCTACTTGGTGCTGAAGGTCGCCCAGGGTGACCTGACGGTACGTGTGCCAGCGGACAATGCGGAGTTCGTCGGCGTGCGTGATGTGGTCGGTCAGGACGGGCTGGACCGGGTCTTCGAGGTGCTGCGCGCGCCGTACGCCGAGGAGCCCACGAACTGGTCGCGTCGTTACAAGGCAAATCTGGAGAAGCTCGCCTCCGGCGATGTCATCAAGGTCGCGGAAGTCGTGCGTGACCTGTGGCGTCGTGAGCGTGAGCGCGGACTTTCCGCAGGTGAGAAGCGCATGCTCGCCAAGGCCCGCCAGATCCTGGTGAGCGAGCTCGCCCTCGCGGAGAACACGAACGAGGACAAGGCCGAGGCCCTGCTCGACGAGGTCCTCGCGTCCTGACGACGCACGCTGCCGCCAGGTCAGCACATTGCTGTGCCTATTAGAAGAATGCCGCGGTGCCCGATGACGTAATTCCGTCGCCGGGCGCTGCGGCATGTTCGTGCCCGGACACCATGCGGGATGTCACGGGATCGGGGTCCCCGAAACCTCATCGGGGTCTCCGAAAGAAACCTCATCGGGGTCCCCGAAACCTCGGAGTCCCCGATACTTGGCGTGCCGGGCCCGGGCAGCAGGCTCGACCGGCGTCACGGAAGGGTCCGGTCAAGGCGTCGCGCCCGGCACGATGTCTGGCCTACCCACCTTGGCCGAGCACACAAACCTGACAGGAACCGATGTCTGACGATTCGCGCCCTTCGCACGCCGAACTCCGCACGGCGGTCGTGATTCCGGCCGCCGGCCGAGGCGTACGACTCGGCCCGGGCGCCCCCAAGGCGCTCCGCGCGCTGAACGGCACCCCCATGCTGATCCACGCGGTCCGCGCGATGGCCGCCTCCCGCGCGGTCTCCCTGGTCGTCGTCGTGGCCCCGCCCGACGGCGCCGGCGAGGTCAAGAGCCTCCTGGACGCCCACGCCCTCCCCGAGCGCACCGACTTCCTGGTCGTCCCCGGCGGCCGGGAACGCCAGGACTCCGTGAAGCTCGGCCTGGACGCCCTGCCGCCGGACTACGACATCGTCCTCGTCCACGACGCCGCCCGCCCGCTGGTCCCCGTGGACACGGTGGACGCGGTCATCGAGGCCGTACGGGAGGGCGCCACGGCCGTCGTGCCCGCACTGCCCCTCGCCGACACGGTGAAGGAGGTCGAGCCGGCCCGGGTCCCCGGCGAGCCCGAGCCCGTCGTCGCCACCCCGGAGCGCTCCCGGCTCCGCGCCGTCCAGACCCCCCAGGGCTTCGACCGCGCGACCCTGATCCGCGCCCACGAGACGGTCACCGGCAACGTCACCGACGACGCGAGCATGATCGAGCAGCTCGGCGGGACGGTCGTGGTGGTCCCCGGCCACGAGGAGGCCTTCAAGGTCACGCGCCCGCTGGACCTGGTCCTCGCGGAGGCGGTCCTGGCGCGCAGGAGGCTCAACGATGGCTTCTGAGGACTTCGCAGGTATCCCCCTGCCGCAGGTCGGCATCGGCACCGACATCCACGCCTTCGAAGAGGGCCGCGAGCTGTGGTGCGCCGGACTGAAGTGGGAGGGCGAGGGCCCGGGACTGGCCGGCCACTCCGACGCCGACGTCGTCGCCCACGCCGCGTGCAACGCGCTGTTCTCGGCGGCGGGCCTCGGGGACCTGGGGCAGCACTTCGGCACGGGGCGCCCCGAGTGGTCGGGTGCCTCCGGGACCACCTTGTTGACGGAGGCGGCCCGGATCGTGCGCGACGCCGGCTTCCGCGTCGGCAACATCGCCGTACAGGTCGTAGGACCGCGTCCGAAGATCGGCAAGCGCCGCGACGAGGCCCAGAAGATCCTCTCCGAGGCGGCGGGAGCACCGGTGTCGGTGTCCGGCGCGACGACGGACGGACTGGGCTTCCCCGGCCGCGACGAGGGCCTCATGGCGATCGCCACGGCGCTGGTCGTACGGGTCGGCTGACGGGTCGACTGACCGGCGACGTCACGAATGCGTCCCCTTGAGCGGAACGCGCGCAAGGCACTACCCGGGGCCCACTACCCTGGTGTCGTGACTATTCGGCTGTACGACACCAGCGCCCGGCAGATCCGTGATTTCACCCCGCTCACCGCGGGCTGTGTCTCGATCTACCTCTGTGGTGCCACCGTGCAGGCCGCACCGCACATCGGGCACATCCGGTCCGGTCTGAACTTCGACATCATGCGCCGCTGGTTCGAGTACCGCGGCCATGACGTCACGTTCATCCGCAACGTCACCGACATCGACGACAAGATCATCAACAAGTCCGTCGACCAGGGCCGCCCCTGGTGGTCCATCGGCTACGAGAACGAGCGGGCGTTCAACGACGGCTACCACGCCCTCGGCTGCCTCCCGCCGACGTACGAGCCGCGTGCCACCGGGCACGTCCCCGAGATGATCGAGATGATGCGCGGCCTCATCGAGCGCGGTCACGCCTACGAGTCCGACGGCAGCGTCTACTTCGACGTGCGCTCCTTCCCGGGTTACCTGTCGCTGTCCAACCAGGACATCGACGACCTGCGCCAGCCCGACGAGGGCGTCTCCGGCAAGCGCGACCCGCGCGACTTCGCCATGTGGAAGGCGACCAAGGCGGGCGAGCCCGACTGGGAGACCCCGTGGGGCCGTGGCCGCCCCGGCTGGCACCTGGAGTGCTCGGCCATGGCCCACAAGTACCTGGGCTCCGCCTTCGACATCCACGGCGGCGGCCTCGACCTGATCTTCCCGCACCACGAGAACGAGATCGCCCAGGCCAAGGCCTACGGCGACGAGTTCGCCTCGTACTGGGTGCACAACGCCTGGGTCACCATGAGCGGCGAGAAGATGTCGAAGTCGCTCGGCAACAGCGTCCTCGTCTCCGAGATGGTCAAGCAGTGGCGCCCCATCGTCCTGCGCTACTACCTCGGCACCCCGCACTACCGCTCGATGATCGAGTACAGCGAGGAGTCCCTGCGCGAGGCCGAGTCGGCGTTCGCCCGTATCGAGGGCTTCGTGCAGCGCGTGGTGGAGAAGGCCGGCACCGTCGAGCCCGCCGCCGAGGTCCCGCCCGCCTTCGCCGAGGCCATGGACGACGACCTGGGTGTCCCGCAGGCGCTCGCGATCATCCACACCACGGTCCGCCAGGGCAACAGCGCGCTGGCCGCCGACGACAAGGAAGCCGCCGTGGCCCGCCTCGCCGAGGTCCGCGCCATGCTCGGCGTCCTCGGTCTCGACCCGCTCGACGCCCACTGGGCCGGCGAGGCCGACCGGGGTGAGGATCTGCACGGGGTGGTCGACAGCCTCGTACGACTCGTCCTCGACCAGCGCCAGTCGGCCCGTGCCCGCAAGGACTGGGCCACCGCGGACGCCATCCGGGACCAGCTCGTCCAGGCCGGTCTGAGCATCGAGGACAGCGCCGACGGACCGCGCTGGACCCTCGGTCCGCGCTAGCCCGCTTTCCTGATCGATTCCTTGATCGATTGTGCCGCCCGGCCCTCCGGGCGGCACACTGCATAGACGTACGTATTACTTCCAACATCGATTCCGTAGTCACTTCCGTGGAGAACAGGTAGGTCATGGCCGCGAACAACCGCCGCATGTCCGGCAAGAAGGGCGCGCAGGTCGGCAGTGGCGGCCAGCGACGCAAGGGTCTTGAGGGCAAGGGTCCGACCCCGCCCGCCGAGATGCGCAAGAAGCACAAGGCGAACCGCATCGCGAACGCGAAGGCCAAGCAGGCCGCGCGCCGTCCCGCGCCGCGCGGCCGGGGCGGCAAGGGCACGTCCGAGATGGTCGTCGGCCGTAACCCCGTCGTCGAGGCGCTGCGCGAGGGCGTGCCCGCGGTGACGCTGTACGTCCAGCAGTTCATCGACAACGACGAGCGGGTGCGCGAGGCGCTCCAGCTCGCGGCCGAGCGCGGCGGCATCAACCTCATGGAGGCGCCCCGCCCCGAGCTCGACCGCATGACCAACGGGCTCAACCACCAGGGCCTGGTCCTCCAGGTCCCGCCGTACGAGTACGCCCACCCCGAGGACCTCGCCAGCGCCGCCTACGACAACGGCGAGGACCCGCTGATCGTGGCCCTGGACGGGGTCACCGACCCGCGCAACCTCGGTGCCGTCGTCCGCTCGGTGTCGGCCTTCGGCGGCCACGGTGTCGTCGTGCCCGAGCGCCGCGCGGCCGGCATGACCGCCGGTGCCTGGAAGACGTCCGCCGGTACCGCCGCCCGTACGCCCGTCGCCCGCGCCACCAACCTGACGCGCGCTCTTGAGGGGTACAAGAAGGCGGGCATCACCGTCGTCGGCCTCGCCGCCGACGGAGAGCACGAGGTCGGTGACCTGGAGGCCCTCGGTGGTCCGGTCGTCATCGTCGTCGGCAGCGAGGGCAAGGGCCTGTCCCGCCTGGTCGGCGAGACCTGCGACTACCGGGTGCGGATTCCGATGCCGGGTGGTGCGGAGTCGCTGAACGCGGGTGTGGCGGCGGGTGTCGTGCTGTACGAGGCGGCTCGTCAGCGGAGCTGAACAGGCGTCCGGGGTGTCACCCGTACGGGGTAATCTCGCCTCCTTTCGGGCGATGGGGACAAGCTTGACGCGGTCCGGACACATCCGGGCAGTCAAAGCAGTGTCCTAAACACACGTCACTCGGTTAGATGAGTGTGGACACCAGAACACCCCGCACACCCACGGGGGACCGCTCGTCGGGATTCGATTCCGGATTCGACGACGCTCCCGCGCTGAGCATGGTGAAGGTGCCGAGCGATCCGGCGCAGGTCATCGTCAATCACGCCAGCTTCCGCGTGCAGTTGGGCGCGTCGACGAGACGTGCCGCCCAATCCCCGCGGATCGCACGGCACTTGAGCGCCGCCGAGGACACCGCCCGGATGCCCGCCGTGGGAACCACGGCCACCGGTGCGGCCCGCCGTCGCCCCGTCGTCTGGAGCGGCAAGTCCGCCCCCGACGACACCGGCGCCCACCGCCTGCTCCAGGCCGTGCGCGGCGGCGGCGTCCGCCCGGTCGAGGAGCCCGCCGCCGACGCCGGAGCCACCCAGGTCATCCCCCGAATCGACGTCTACGACGACGAGTTGGCGCAGACCGTCGAGACCCCCGTCGTCGGCGCCCAGCGCACCTACGAAGGCGACGAACCCCGCCTCCTGCCCGACATGCGGACCGTCGGCAGCGCCTACGACGAGGAACTCCCCTACGGGGACGAGGAGTTCGAGGACCCGGCACGCACCGGCGACCCCGACGCACCTCCCAGGCGGCACGGCGTCGACCCCGCGCGGCACGCCTACTACCCGGGCCGCCGCATGAACCTGGGCGTCGTCCTCCTCCCGCTGCGCATCTTCCTCGGCTTCATCTCCATCTACGCCGGCATGGGCAAGCTCTGCGACCCCGTCTACTTCGACGGCGGCAAGCGCGGCTCCATGGTCAAGTGGCTCGACACCCTGCACCCCTGGGAAGTCGCCGAGCCACTGCGCCAGTTCGCCCTCCAGCACCCCGTCGGCTCCGGCCTCGTCATCGCCTTCCTCCAGGTCATCGTGGGCGTCCTCACGATCCTGGGCTGCTGGCAGCGGGTCGGTGCCGCCGTCGGCGCACTGCTCTCCGCCGCGCTCCTGCTCACCGTCAGCTGGAAGAGCGTCCCCGTCTACGACGCGCCCGACATCATCTACCTCGCCGCCTGGTCCCCGCTGATCATCGCCGGCGCCCCCGTCTACTCCATCGACGGACGCCTCGCCGGCAGCGCCTGGCGACGCCTCGGACCCCGCTCCGACATCTGGGAACTGCGCCGCTACGTCCTGCGCCGCGGCGCCCTCGTCACGGCCATCGTCATCGGGCTCACCCTGCTCATCGGCTCGATGCTCGGCGGCGCCGTCCGCGACGCCGACCGCATCATCGTCCCGGGCCCCGGCGACGCCCCGCGCAACGAACTCCCCGGCTCCCCGCTCCCGCAGGAACCCGGCAAGCGCGAGAAGACCCCGTCCGCCTCCACCTCGCCCACCCAGGGCGCCACGGCGGGCACGGCCAGCCCCTCCGGCGCCGCCACCACCCCGGGCGCCACCAAGGACACCAGCACCACCACCGGCGCCCCCAGCCAGACCCAGGGCACCGGCCAGGCCCCGCCCCAGCAGTCCTCCCCGACCGGGGGCGCCCCCAGCACCAGCTCAGGACCGACCGGCGGCACCGGCTCCACGGGCGGCACCGGCGGCACGACAGGCGGCTCGGACACCGGAGGCTCCTCCGGCGAACCGGGCCTGGTAGGCGGCCTGTTGGGGTAGCTGAGCCGGTGGGAGGCATTCTTGGGCAGCCCACCGGCTGACTCCGACGACAGCAGAACAGAAGGGCCCCGCACCGAAAGGTGCGGGGCCCTTCTGACGTGACTGCTACCGTCCCAGCGCGGCCAACTCCTTGGCCGCCTCCTTCAGGTCCTTCGCGGTGTCGATGGCCCGCCAGTACGCCCCGTGCGGAATCGGGTACCCGGCCAGCCGCCGCTCCCGCGCCAGATGCGGGAACGTGGTCCGCTCATGGTCCCCCAGCTCCGGAAGCATCCCGGCGAACTCGGGGGAGAAGACGTACACGCCCGCGTTGATCTCGTACGTGGTCGGCGGCGACTCGATGAAGTCCGTCACCCGGCCGAACCCGTCGGTCTGCACGGCCCCCCACGGAATCCGCGGCCGCGCCAACGCCAGCGTCGCCACCGCGTCGCGCTCGGTGTGGAAGTCCGCCATCTCCCGCAGCGAGAACCGGGTCCAGATGTCGCCGTTCGTGGCGTACCAGGGCTGGTCGGGGTGCGGAAGGTGCGCCGCCGCGTACTTGAGGCCACCACCGCGGCCCAGCGGCTCCGTCTCGACGACCGTCGACACGTTCACGGGCAGATCGGCCGAGTCCAGCCACTTCTGGAGGACGTCGGCGAGATGGCCACAGCTGACCACCACGTCCGTGACGCCCTCCTCGGCGAGCCAGGCAAGCTGATGGCCGATGATCGGAGTCCCCGTCCCGGGGATCTCGACCATCGGCTTGGGCCGGTCGTCGGTGTACGGGCGCAGCCGGGAGCCCTGGCCACCTGCCAGGACGACGGCTTGAACGGGGCGGGACGCGGCGTTCGGATCGGTCATGCCCGAACTGTACGTGGCGTCCCGCTCGCGGCTTCTGCCGGTAACCGTTCCTTATTCAGACGTAACTTTCCGCAATCGGAGAGTCAGGTTCCGGTTGTCTGTGGGCTCGGTCGTGGGCTCAGCGGTGGGCGGCCGCCACACCCGTCGCGAAGGAGGTGTCGCAGACGGGTCGGGCGTACGCCTGCGCACGCGTCGGGCCGTAGACCCGCACCGCCGCACGGCCGAGCGCGCGGGCGATCGACGCGCAGTGCCTGGCGAGCGACGGGCGGCCGTTCACGGCCTCCTGGAGGTGGGTGAGGGCGACGCCCGGGCTCTCCTCCTGGAGCTCGGTCAGGAGCTTGTCGCGCAGTACGTCCTGCGGGGCACGTGCCCTGGCCTTCGAGGAGGCGCCGGCCGCCGAGACGTCGGAGGCGGTGAGCACGGAGCCCGAGGGGTCCCCCGACCAGTCGACTCGGGTGACCGCGAGGGTCCCGGAGAGGACCAGGACGACGGGCAGGACAAGGGCGAGCGTGCGGCCGATACGTCGGGCGGGGCCCTGACCGCGTCGCGTCTGTTGGTTAGTGGAGTGCTTCACGCGTGTGAGGGTAGCGCGGGGTGATGATTTGGCGACATTTAGTCACCGGTTCGGGGGATGAACTGGTGCCTCGAATTGGGTAAGGCGTTGACGCACGCTGCTCGAAATGCCCGGTCTGCCGGGGTATTTGTCGACAACGAAGAGGGCCCCGCAGCAGGCTGCGGGGCCCTCTTCGTCAACCTGGGTGAAATCACCCGGGATGTACTGCCTCTGGGTCAGTCGGAGAGACGCGCGCCCGTGGAGGTCGAGAACACGTGGGTCTCGCCCGAGCGCGGCACGACGTGCAGCGTGCTGCCCTTCTCCGGGACGTCACGGCCGCTGACGCGGACGACGAGGTCCTTGGTGTCGCCGTCGAGCTTGGCGGAGCCGTAGACGTACGCGTCGGCGCCGAGCTCCTCGACCACGTTCACGGTGACCGCGAGACCCTTGTCGGAGTCCGCGCCCGCCACCTCGAAGTGCTCGGGACGGACACCCACGGTCACCGACTTGTCGGTGATGCCGGAGATGGCGTCACGCTGGACCGGCACCACGCTGTTGCCGAACTTCACACCGCCGTCGGTGAGCGGGACCTCGACCAGGTTCATCGCGGGGGAGCCGATGAAGCCGGCGACGAAGAGGTTCGCCGGGCGGTCGTACATGTTGCGCGGGGTGTCGACCTGCTGGAGCAGACCGTCCTTCAGCACGGCCACGCGGTCGCCCATCGTCATGGCCTCGACCTGGTCGTGGGTGACGTAGACGGTGGTGATGCCGAGACGGCGCTGGAGGGACGCGATCTGCGTACGCGTGGAGACACGGAGCTTGGCGTCCAGGTTGGACAGCGGCTCGTCCATGAGGAACACCTGGGGCTCACGCACGATGGCGCGACCCATGGCGACACGCTGACGCTGACCACCGGAGAGCGCCTTGGGCTTGCGGGCCAGGTAGTCGGTCAGGTCGAGGATCTTCGCGGCGTCCTCGACCTTCTGGCGGATCTCCGCCTTCGGCACACCGGCGATCTTGAGCGCGAAGCCCATGTTGTCGGCGACGGTCATGTGCGGGTACAGCGCGTAGTTCTGGAACACCATGGCGATGTCCCGGTCCTTCGGCGGAAGGTGCGTGACGTCACGGTCACCGATGCGGATCGCACCGCCGTTGACGTCCTCGAGCCCCGCCAGCATGCGGAGCGAGGTGGACTTGCCACAGCCGGACGGACCGACCAGGACGAGGAACTCGCCGTCCTCGATGTGGATGTCGAGCCCGTCCACAGCGGGCTTCTCCGTACCCGGGTAGATCCGGGTCGCCTTGTCGAACGAAACAGTGGCCATGGTGATGGGCCCCCTTCTACCGGCAGGAACGTGCCGGACGATCCGTTGTAGGAAGGTGGTGGTGTAGTCCACACAGGTGAACTTGGAGGGACGGTACCTGGCGTTCACCCGATCTGTCAGTAGTCGGGGGCATGTGAACTTCGCCGAAATTTTCGACAGGGCGCGGCCGGGACCTGGGTACACTGCACGGGCGCGTACGCGTCAGCCGTACGTATGCCTCCTTAGCTCAGATGGCCAGAGCAACGCACTTGTAATGCGTAGGTCGTCGGTTCGAATCCGACAGGGGGCTCTCTGTGTGAAAGCCCAGGTCAGGACTGTTCTGGCCTGGGCATTTCTTATGCCTTGCCGGCCAGTGATCCCAGCGCCTCGTCCGTCAGTCGGTACACCGTCCACTCGTCCTGCGGGCGTGCTCCCAGGGCCTCGTAGAAGGCGATCGACGGGGTGTTCCAGTCGAGGACCGACCACTCCAGGCGCTCGTAGCCCCGCTGTACGCAGATCCGTGCCAGCTCGGTCAGGAGGGCCTTGCCGTGGCCGCTGCCTCGGGCCGTGGGGAGGACGAACAGGTCCTCCAGGTAGATCCCGTGGACGCCGCGCCAGGTGGAGAAGTTCAGGAACCACAGGGCGAAGCCGACCGCCTCGCCCGTCGTGTCGTCCTGTGCGATGTGGGCGAAGGCCGCCGGGTGCTCGCCGAAGAGGGCTTCGTGGAGCTGTTCCGGGGTCGCCCTCGCCTCGTCCAGGGCCTTCTCGTAGTCGGCCAGTTCGCGGATCAGGGCGTGGATGACGGGGATGTCTGTGGGGGTGGCGGTGCGGATCATGAAGGGGGTGGCCTTTCGGGCGGCGGGTCAGGCGGCGGGTCAGGCGTCAGGTCAGGCGGCGGGCGATTTCCAGTTGTTCCGCTTCCAGCGGGCGCCCGTCCTCGATCTCCCACAGGCAGTTCTGGAGCACGCGGCCCAGTGTCCAGGCACGCGCGCGTGGGCGGTCCAGGCCGAGGACGTCCGTCATGGCGTCGAAGCGCCAGTGCACCTCGTCGGGGTCGAAGCGGTTGTCGATGGCGGGGAGGAGATCGAAGCCGGGGTCGCCGGCGAGGGGTTTGGGGTCGATGGCGAGCCAGGGCGAACGGTCCGAGGCCAGGACGTTGTCGTAGTGGAGGTCCCAGTGCAGGAGGCGGTCGCCGGGCTCGGCCACCACCTCCCGTACCGCCGCCGCGCAGTCGGCGACCAGTCCGCGTGCCTCCGCGTCCGGGATCCGGGCCAGCGCCCACGGTGTCTGTTCCAGCATCGCCCCCGCGATGTCCGCGAGCCCGCGCAGGCCGGCCGGGGCCGGGAACGACGTCAGGTGGGACAGGAGGTGGGCGATGACCAGGACGGCCTCGCGGGAGTCGGGGACGTGGGAGAGCATGCGGGACGGGTCGAGGCGTTCCAGGAGCATCGTGCCCGTCGTGGGGTCGTGGTCCAGGAGGCGTACGGCGCCGTCGCCGTCCCATGCGCGCAGGGCGACCGGCTCGCCTTCGCTCTCCTCGTCCAGGAGCTGCAACTTCAGTACGGCCTCGATGCCGTCCGCGCGGCGGACGACCGGCAGGATCAGTGCCGAGACGCCGTGCATCGCGGCGCCGTCCCGCCGTAGGTCCCAGCGGTCCAGGAAGTCCGCCGCCAGTTGTGGCAGTCCGGCGATGAACCCCCGCCCTGCCTCTCCGTTGAACTTCGCCTGCGCCGCTGCCAGCTCTTCCGGGATGTCGATCACCGTCCGAGGCTAACGGCGTGGGTAAATCGGCTCATGCGAATTTCCCGGGGGTGCCACAAGGTGTGGAGGTACGTCCGCAGCGCCCCCGGCACGTACGTCTGGCTGGCGATCCTGTTCGTGACGACGGTCGCCCTGCATCACATGTCGCCGGAGTTCGAGGAGGAGTTCCTGCGGCAGCGGTCCACCAACATCCATGAACTGTCGAGCAATCCGGTCCGGGTGCTCGTCTCCAGCGCGATGTGGATCGACGGCGGCCACTGGCTGCCGTACGTGCTCCTCTACTCCGTCTTCCACGCGCGGGCCGAGCGCTGGCTCGGTACGGTCCGCTGGCTCGCGGTGTGTGTGGCGGCGCATGTGCTGGCGACGCTGATCAGTGAGGGCGCGCTGCTGTGGGGCATCCGGCACGGGATGGCGCCGGAGTCGGCCGTCAACACGCTGGACATCGGGGTGAGTTACGCGCTGGCGGGGGTGGTCGCGGTGCTCGCGTACCGGATCCGGGCGCCGTGGCGGCTTCCGTACGTGATGGTCGTGCTGGTCGTCTACGGGGTGCCGTTGGTGACCGGGCGGACCTTCACCGACCTGGGGCACTTCACGTCCGTGCTGATCGGGCTGGGGTGCTATCCGCTGGTCAGAGGGCGTTCGGGACGACGAAATCCGAAGGAGACAGCGGGTGCGGTCAGGGGTTAACGTCCGGCCATGAGCAGCTCGGAACGCGCTGTCGTGAACGGCGGCATCTCCTTCTGGTACGCGGACGACGGCCTCCCGGCGGTGCGGGAACCGCTCTCCGGTGACGCCGCCGCGGACGTCGTGATCGTCGGCGGTGGATACACGGGACTGTGGACCGCGTACTACCTGAAGAAGGCGGCGCCCTTCCTCCAGGTCACCGTCCTGGAGCAGCAGTTCTGCGGATACGGGGCCTCCGGCCGCAACGGCGGCTGGCTCTACAACGGCGTCGCCGGCCGCGACCGGTACGCGCGGCTGCACGGTCACGAGGCCGCCGTACGCCTTCAGAAGGCCATGAACGACACCGTGGACGAGGTCGTCCGTGTCGCCGGCGAAGAGGGCATCGACGCCGGCATCCACAAGGGCGGGGTGCTCGAAGTCGCCACCACTCCGGCGCAGTTGGCGCGGCTGAAGGACTTCCACGCGCACGAGCTGTCGTACGGCGAGAAGGACCGTGAGCTGTACGACGCCCGCGAGACCGCGGAACGGATCCGGGTGGCCGGCGCGGTCGGGTCCTCGTGGACGCCGCACGGCGCGCGCGTGCACCCGGTGAAGCTGGTGAAGGGGCTCGCGGCGGTAGTCGAGGCGCTGGGGGTCGTCATCCATGAGCGGACGCCGGTGACGGAGATCCGTCCGAAGCACGCGGTCACGCCGTACGGCACGGTCCGTGCGCCCTACGTCCTGCGCTGCACCGAGGGTTTCACCGCGAACCTGAAGGGCCAGCGGCGGACCTGGCTGCCGATGAACTCCTCCATGGTCGTCACCGAGCCGCTGTCCGAGGAGCAGTGGGAGTCGGTGGGCTGGGCCGGGCGGGAGGCGCTCGGGGACATGGCGCACGCGTACATGTACGCCCAGCGCACCGAGGACGGGCGGATCGCGCTGGGCGGGCGCGGGGTGCCGTATCGCTTCGGGTCCAGGACGGACAGCGACGGGCGGACACAGGACGCGACGGTCGAGGCGCTGCGGGAGATCCTTGTGCGGTTCTTCCCCTCGCTGGCGGGGGTGCGGGTCGAACACGCCTGGTCGGGGGTGCTGGGGGTGCCGCGGGACTGGTGCGCGACGGTGACGCTGGACCGGGCCACGGGGCTGGGCTGAGCGGGGGGTTACGTCGGCTCCGGTGTGGCCACGACGAACCTCGCCGCGCGGACGCTTCGGGATCTGGTGCGGTGGGACTCGGGGCAGGGCGGGACGACCGAGCTGACGGATCTGCCGTGGGTGGGGCACAAGGTGCGCAAGTGGGAGCCCGAGCCGTTCCGGTGGCTGGGGGTGCAGGGGATGTACGCGACGTATCGGGCCGCTGATCGGCGGGAGACGGCGACGCACAGTACGGAGTCGTCGCGGCTGGCGCGGATCGCGGACCGGGTCGCGGGGCGTCACTAGGGTTTCGGCCGCTCCCGGTCCGCGTTCAGGCCATCGACTCCTTCAGTGCCCCGTCCGCCGGGGCGTCGTGCCCCAGCGGCTTGGCCGTGACCATCAGGGCCGCGACGAGGCCGGCCAGGAGCATGATGCCGGCGGCGCACCAGATGGCGACGGTGTAGCCGTGGACGATGCCCTCCTTGGCGATCAGGGCGCGGTCGCCGCCGGTGGTGAGGTGGGCGGTGACGTAGGCGGTGCTGCTGGTGGTGGCGATGGTGTTGAGCAGGGCCGTGCCGATCGAACCGCCCACCTGCTGGGAGGTGTTGACGGTGGCCGAGGTGACGCCGGAGTCCTGGGGGGCGATGCCGGCGGTGGCGGTGGCGAAGACCGGCATGAAGGTGAGGCCCATGCCCAGGCCCATGAGGACGAGGGCGGGGAGGATCTCCGTCGCGTAGTCGCTGTGCACGGTCATCTGCGTGAGGATCAGCATGCCGCTCGCCGCGAGGACCATGCCGGGGGCCATCAGCAGGCGGGGCGGGACGCGGTGCATCACGCGGGCGGATATCTGGGTGGAGCCGATGATGATCGCGGCCGTGAGCGGCAGGAACGCCAGGCCGGTCTTGACCGGGGAGTAGGCCAGGATCACCTGTAGGTAGTAGGTCATGAAGAGGAACAGGCCGAACATGCCGATCACGGCGAGGCCCATCGTCAGGAAGCAGCCGGCGCGGTTGCGGTCCTTGACGATGTGGAGGGGCAGCAGGGGCACGGGGGCCTTCGACTGCCACCAGACGAACGTCACCAGGAGGACGACTCCCGCCGCGAAGAGGCCCAGCACCAGGGCGTCGGTCCAGCCGCGCGGCTCCGCCTCGCTGAAGCCGTAGACGATCGCGACGAGTCCGCCGCAGCCCAGCAGTACCCCGGGTACGTCGAGGCGGGCTCCCGCGTGGCCCGGGCGGTCGTGCAGGAGGGCGAGGGCTCCGAAGACGGCGATGACGGCGATGGGGACGTTGACGTAGAGGCACCAGCGCCAGTCGAGGTACTCGGTGAGGAGGCCGCCGACGATGAAGCCGATCGCCGAGCCGCTGCCCGCGAGCGCGCCGTAGATACTGAAGGCCTTTCCGCGCTCCTTCGGGTCGGTGAAGGTCGTCGTCAGGAGGCTGAGCGCGGACGGGGCGAGTACGGCGGCGAAGACGCCCTGGAGCGCCCGGGCGCCGAAGAGCATGCCGGACGTCTGGGCGGCGCCGCCCAGCGCGGAGGCGGCGGCGAAGCCCACGAGACCGATGACGAAGGTGCGCTTGCGGCCGACCAGGTCGGCGATGCGGCCGCCGAGCAGGAGGAGTCCGCCGAAGGCGAGGGTGTAGGCGGTGATCACCCATTGCCGGTCGCCGTCGGAGATGCCCAGGTCCTGCTGTGCGGAGGGCAGGGCGATGTTCACGATGGTCGCGTCGAGGACCACCATCAGCTGGGCGAGGGCGATGACCACCAGACCCCACCAGCGGCGAGGGTCGGTGGCCGCGGTGGATTGGTCCGTTCGGGTGCGGTCCACCTGGTCAGAAGACCATGAATCGGTACGAATCACATCTGGGTGTGTCGTAGTGCGTGTCCCAGTCCGTTTCGTGGCGCGTGTCGTGGCGCGTGTCATGGCACGAGAACGACCTTGCCGATGGTGCCGCGCGTCTCCAGCGCCCGGTGCGCGGCGGCCGCCTCGGCGAGCGGGAAGCGGTGGACCGCGGGGGTGAGACGGCCCGCGGCGGCCTCGCTGAGGGCGCGCAGTTCGAGGATGCGGACGGGGTTGGGGCCGCCGGCCTTCCGCATCATCACGGGGCCCAGGACCTGCTCCGACACACCGTCGACCAGGTAGGGCCCGCCGTCGTGGATGCCTTCTCCCGACCAGCCGAAGACGATGTGCTTGCCGCCCGGGCCGAGGAGCGCGACGGCTTCGCGGGCGACCTCGCCTCCGACGCCGTCGAAGACGACGGTGGCGGTGCGTCCGCCGAGGTGGGCGCGGACCTTGTCGGGCCAGGAGGGGTCCTTGTAGTCGACGGCGAGATCGGCGCCGTTCGCCTCCACGCGGGCCACCTTCCGCGGACCGCCCGCCAGTCCGATCACGGTGGCGCCGGCGTTCTTGGCGTACTGCACGAGGAGGGTGCCGATACCGCCGGCGGCGGCCGGGATCACGGCGACCGAGTCGGGGTCGAGGTCGGTGAACTGGAGGATCCCCATCGTCGTACGGCCTGTCCCGATCATGGCGACGGCCTCGGCGGCGTCGAGGTTCGCCGGGATCTCATGGACGCGGTCGACGTCGGTGACGGCGAGTTCGGCGTAGCCGCCGGGGGCGAAGCCGAGGTGGGCGACGACGTGCTTGCCGAGCCAGAGGGCGGCGACGCCGTCGCCGAGGGACTCGATGACGCCGGCGACCTCACGGCCGGGGATGGTGGGCAGTTCGGTCGGAGTGGGGAGGGGGCCCTGCGCGCCCTCGCGGAGTGCGGTGTCCAGGAGGTGGACGCCGGCCGCCTCGACGGCGATGCGGACCTGGCCGGGGCCCGGGAGGGGGGCCTCGACCTCCTCGTGGGTGAGGTTCTCGGCCGGGCCGAAGGCGTGCAGTCGGATGGCGTGCATGAGTGGTCCCCCTGTGGGCTGTCGAGGCCTGGACCGGGGTGGTCCGGGCTGTCGGGACCTCACTCTCCAACCTCAAGCATGCTTGAGGTCAAGGCTGTGCCGGCCCAGCGCCAGCGATACGGCGGTGAGGGCGCTGTTGAAGGACACCTCGGACAGGACACCGGGGGCGGCGACCTGGTCACCGGCGAGATGGACACCGGCGCCGCGGTCGATGGCGGGGCGGTCGCGCCAGCCGTCGAAGGCGAGGTCGAGAAGCCGCTCGGCCCGGGCGGTCCCGTCGGCCTTCGACTCGTCGGGGGCCAGCGGGATCTGCCCCTGGATCAGCTGTTCACCGGCGGGCGCGAGGGTGCGGTCCTGCGCGGTGCTGTGCGGTGCTGTGCTTTCTGGGGACACCCCCAGACCCCCGTGCTCGATCCAGCCGGGGGAGTCGAGGTCGGAGACGGCGAGGGCGATGAGAGTGGTCCGGCCGCCGGTCCAGGTCAGCGAGTCGTCGGCGAGGAGCCGGCGGGCCGGCGGTCGGGGTCGCCTTGTTTGTCGTGCCGTCGCCTGAGGGGCCGCGGGGTTCTTCGTGAGTACGACGAACCGGGCGCTGTGTTTAGTGACAGCGGGGGAGTCGTCGCAGGCCAGGGGGTTCGCGCCGGGCGTTGTCAGTGGCGGGGTGCAGCATGGGGGTATGGCGAGGAGAGCGGCAGGTGGGGCCGGCGGGTCCGGTGTGAAGGGTGCGCGACGGCCGGAGGTACGGTTGCCGCCGCTGGTGGCGTACGACGGCGGAGGGCTGGAGCCGGACGGGGACTACGACGGGCTGGAGTTCACGGAGACGGACTTCGCGGGGCAGGACGCCTCGGGCGCCCGCTTCATGGACTGCGCGCTGACGGGGTGCGCGCTGGACGAGACGCGGCTGCGCAACGCGCGCCTGCTGGACTCGGTCCTCACCGGGGTCCGGGGGGTGGGGACCAACCTGTCCGAGGCGACCCTGCGGGACGTGGAGCTGGTCGACGCCCGGCTGGGCGGGGTGCAGTTGCACGGGGCGGTCCTGGAACGGGTGGTGATCCGCGGCGGCAAGATCGACTACCTCAATCTGCGCATGGCCCGTCTCAGAGACGTCGTCTTCGAGAGCTGCGTCCTCGCCGAGCCGGACTTCGGCGGGGCCCGGCTGGAGCGGGTGGAGTTCGTGGACTGCGCGCTGAAGCGGGCGGACCTCACGGGGGCGACGCTCGTGGACGTGGATCTGCGGGGCGCGGCGGAGATCGACATCGCGCGGGGCGTGGAGCGGCTCGCGGGGGCGGTCATCAGCACCGCGCAACTGCTGGACCTGGCACCGGTGCTGGCGGGCCAGATGGGGATCACGGTGGAGGGCTGACGGGGTGGGGACCTTCTACGGCAATGTCCTGGTCGCGCGGAAGCGCGCCGAGGTGGTGTCGCTGCTCGACGGGGCGACGGGGGAGGACGGCAGGGCGCTGCGGGGGTACGCGGCAGCGGCGGGCCCCGGGCACACGGCGCTCTTCTTCCCGGACCCGGAGACCGACGCGATCGAGCTGGCCGGACCGTTGAGCCGGCTGCTGGGGGCGGCGACGCTGAGCTCGTACGTCCATGACTCGGATGTGCTGGATCTGCGGGTCTTCGAGGACGGGGAGGAGCGGCACTTCTACGACTCGTATCCCGGGTACTTCGACGAGGGCGAGACCGACGAGGACGGCAATCCGGTGGGCGGGGACTCCCTACGGCCCGATCCCGACGGTGCCGACCCCGAGGCCTTCCTGCCGTTCGCGGCCGCCCCCGTGGACCGGACGGTGCTGGAGTCCGTCCTGCGCCGCACTGCCCTGGACCCGGAGGACGGTGGCGGGGACGGGCGGTATGTCTTCGCGGAGGACCAGCACCACGACGTGATGGAGACGTTGGGTCTGGACGGCCGCCGGCTGTGCACGGGGTACACCGGCCTCTCCCGTGGCGAGCTGCCCGCGGGCCTACCGCTGGAGGAGCTGATGGTGTTCGGCGGGGCGGCCTTCGGCCCGGCCGGGGACTGACGGGGCGGCGGGCGGTCAGCGGATTCTGGGGAAGCGGGCCTGGAGGGTCCAGATCGCGGGGTTCTCGGCGAGGTCGTCGTGGAGGTCGCACAGGTCGGCGAGCAGGTCGTGGAGGAAGTCCCGTGCCTCGCGGCGGAGTTCGGAGTGGGAGAAGGTCAGCGCCGGTTCCTCGCCGGGCATCCAGTCCGACTCGATGTCGACCCAGCCGAAGCGGCGCTCGAAGAGCATGCGGTCGGTGGACTCGGTGAAGTCGAGCTCCGCGTGCTGGGGGCGGGAGGCCCGGGAGCCGGCGGGGTCGCGGTCCAGACGTTCGACGATGTCGCACAGCGCCCACGCGAAGTCGAGCACCGGCACCCATCCCCAGGCCGTGGACAGTTCCCGGTCCGCCTTGGTGTCGGCGAGATAGACGTCACCGCAGAACAGGTCGTGGCGCAGCGCGTGGACGTCCGCGCGGCGGTAGTCCGTCTGGGGCGGGTCCGGGAAGCGGTTGGAGAGGGCGTAGCCGATGTCGAGCACGTACGAGATGGTGTCACGGCGTGGTGGTGGTGCGTCGCCCTAGGATCGCTGTCATGTCCCGTTCCGTGCGCCTTGTCCCGGCCTGTGCTGCCGTCCTGCTGGCCCTCGCGCTCTCGGCGTGCACCGGCGGTGGAGTGCGGGGCACCCCCGGCGGCTCCGGGGTGCGCGACCCGTACTTCCCGAAGGCGGGCAACGGCGGGTACGACGTCGGCCACTACGCGCTGCGGCTCTCCTACGACCCCGAAGCGGAGCATCTGTCCGGCACGGCGGTCGTCACCGCCCGGGCCACGCAGGACCTGTCCGCCTTCGATCTGGATCTGAAGGGGCTGGAGGTCGAGGAGGTCACGGTCGAGGGCGAGAAGGCCCGCTGGAACCGGACCGGGCAGGAGCTGACCGTCCGTCCGGAGGCCGATCTCGGTGAGGGGGAGACGTTCGAGGTACGGGTCCGCTACTCCGGCACCCCGCAGACCATCACCGACCCGGACGGCTCCGAGGAGGGCTGGCTGCCCACGGAGAGCGGCGCGGTCGGGCTCGGCGAGCCGACGGGGTCGATGGCGTGGTTCCCCGGCAACCACCATCCCTCCGACAAGGCGACGTACGACATCGCGGTCACCGTCCCGGAGGGCCTGGAGGCCGTGTCCAACGGGGAGTTGACGGGCGAGACGACCAGCGAGGGCCGTACGACCTTCACCTGGCGCACGGCCGAGCCCATGGCGAGCCATGTCGCCACGCTCGCGGTCGGCGACTACGACATCCGCCGCTCCACCGCCGGTGACCTCCCGGTGTACACGGCCGTCGCCCCGGGGCAGGCCAAGGCGAGCGCGAAGGCGCTGGCCCGGCTGCCGGAGGTCATGGAGTGGGCGGAGTACAACTTCGGCCCCTACCCCTTCTCCTCCACCGGCGCGATCGTCGGCGGCGAGGACGACGCCGGGTACGCGCTGGAGACGCAGAACCGCCCCTTCTTCCCCGGCGCCCCGGACACCGGGCTCCTCGTCCACGAGCTCGCGCACCAGTGGTTCGGCGACTCCGTCACGCCGAGGACCTGGCGGGACATGTGGCTCAACGAGGGCTTCGCGACCTACGCGGAGTGGCTGTGGGAGGAGGACGAGGGCGGCGACAGCGCCCAGGAGACGTTCGACGCGCTCTACGACCACGGCGAGGACAGGTTCGAGGACCTCTGGTCCTTCCCGCCGGCCGAGCCCACCGGCGCCGCGCACATCTCCGACGAGGGACCCGTCTACCAGCGCGCCGCGATGGTCGTCCACAAGATCCGCCAGACCGTCGGCGACGACACCTTCTACGACATCGTCCAGGGCTGGACGGCCGCCCACCGCCACGGCAACGCGGACACCGACGACTTCACGGCGTACGTGGAGAAGCAGGCGCCGGACGAGGACTTCGACGGGATCTGGGCGCAGTGGCTGTACGGGGAGGGGAAGCCGAAGCGAGCCTGAAGGGCGACCAGGTCAGGGATTGCGCGCGAGGTCACGGCGCATTGCCGAGCGGGCTGCCCAGACGGTCTGGGCGTGGGTTTGGCGGGACTCTCGATACTCCGTTGAGTCAATGGGGTTGCCAGCAGCGAGCACGTCGCGCAGCTTGCGCAGGCTGAGGTACGCCTCTTCGATCGAGTCGGCGAGTTCCTCGGGTACGCAGATCAGGGCCGTCTCCCGGACCTCGTTACATCCCGATTCCCGGAACGCCTCCCGCACGGCCGCATCCACCGCCACCGCATCTCTGCTCTGGTCTCCGGTGGCGACGGCGCGCATGGCTTCGTGGGCCTGACGGAAAGTCGTCAGACAGGCCACGTATATCTCCTTGCGTTCCTGCCGGGACTGTTCCGTCGAGTCCCGGCGCCAGCGGGCGCGGTCCGCGAGCAGGGTCGAGCCGATGCCGACGAGCGCGCCGAGTCCGGTGCCGGCGAGGGTCGTCCACTCCATCGGGGTCAGGCCCCGTCGAACGAGTCGAGCCGCCGCGCCAGGTCCGGCGGCCACATCGCCTCGGCCGCCTCCCTGAGTTCCTCGCGGGTCCACCAGCGCCAGGTGAGGATGCCGTCCTCGGTGTGGGCGGCGGCGAGGTGGGGGCCGGTGGGTTCGCGGCGCGGGCCATGGGTGACGTAGATGTGCTCGTGCTGGTGGACCGGGCCGACGGAGACGTGCGTGAAGTCGTGCTCCCAGGTGCACAGCAGCGGGCCCGCCGCCAGGTCCGTCCAGCCCGTCTCCTCACGCAGTTCGCGCAGGGCGCCCTCGACGGGGCTCTCGTCCGGGTCCAGGCCGCCGCCGGGCATGGCCCAGTGGATGCCGACCTCGACGTTGTCGTACCGCAGCAGGAAGACCGCGCCCTCGGGGTCGAGCACGGCGATCCGGGCGGCCCGGCGAGGGGTGCGCGGCGGCTGGCGCAGTGATTTGCGCAGGACCGCGCAGGGGCGGCCGAGCGCGCGGTCGTCGCGGTGGTCGATCACCTCGTAGCCGAGGGCGGTCCAGAAGGCGAGGCCCTTGGGATTGGCGTCGAGGACGGCCAGACGTACCGCGCCGCGGCCCGCCGTGCGGAAACGGTCCTCGACGAGGGATGCCAGCCGCCGCCCGTGCCCCTGCCGTTGCAGACCGGTGTCCACCATCAGCAGGCCGATCCAGGGGTCCGGGTCGGCCGGGTCGGGATGGTGGGCGAGTGTGGTCACGATCCCGACGAGCCGTCCCTCGCTGCGGGCGAGCAGCACCTCGGCGTCCGGCTCCGCGAGATCGTCGGCCAGCGCGGCCGCCACCTGCTCCGGGCGCACGTCGTCCGGGTCCGGGAAGTCCCCGCTGAGGGCGTGGAACTCACGGTTGGCGGCGTAGAGCGCGGTGAGTTCGGTGAGGACGGGGGCCGGGATGTCGTGGTCGCAGGTGAGGGGGACGGGGGCGAGGATCATGCGGGGCAACTTATCGCGCACACGTCATGCGCATCCTCGTAACACCACACCCCGCTACGCCTGTCGCGGCGTCCCTCGCAACGCCGGAACCCCCGGCCGAGGCCAGGGGTTCCTGTGCAGCGTGGTGGGTCCGTCAGACGTTCACGCCGAAGTCCGACGCGATGCCCGCCAGGCCCGAGGCGTAGCCCTGGCCCACGGCGCGGAACTTCCACTCGGCGCCGTTGCGGTACAGCTCGCCGAAGACCATGGCGGTCTCGGTGGCCGCGTCCTCGGACAGGTCGTAGCGGGCGATCTCGGCGCCGCCGGCCTGGTTGAGGATGCGGATGTACGCGTTGCGGACCTGGCCGAAGTTCTGCGAGCGGTTCTCGGCGTCGTAGATCGAGACCGGGAAGACGATCTTGTCGACGTCGGCCGGGAGGCCGGCCAGGTTGACGTTGATCGACTCGTCGTCGCCCGCGCCCTCGCCGGTGCGGTTGTCACCGGTGTGGACGATGGTGTTGTCCGGGGTCTGCTTGTTGTTGAAGAAGACGAAGTGGCCGTCGGAGTAGACCTTGCCCGTCGGGTTGACGGCGATCGCCGAGGCGTCGAGGTCGAAGTCCGTGCCGGTGGTGGTGCGGACGTCCCAGCCCAGGCCCACGGTGACGGCAGTCAGGCCCGGAGCCTCCTTGGTGAGCGAGACGTTGCCACCCTTGGACAGGCTTACAGCCATGGTTGGGATCCTTCCCTCGTTATGCAATGCACGCACAGGCGGTACGGGCTTGAAGCTACATCTACCCCCATGAACGCCGTGAGGGGTACCGAAGGTTCCAGGTGTCTTTACTTTCTTTACCGAGCGATAATCGCGTGACGTGTGCGGGTCAGCCGGGCGACCATAGGGGGCATGTCCGGTCCTCACGTCATCCGCGGCTCCGTCTCTCTTCCCGAGGCCGAGCTCATGTGGCGTTTCTCGCGGTCGTCCGGACCGGGCGGCCAGCACGTCAACACCAGCGACTCACAGGTGGAGCTCCGCTTCGACCTGGCCAAGACGGAGTCCCTGCCCGAGGTGTGGAAGCAGCGGGCTCTCGAACGCCTGTCCGGCCGGCTCGTCGACGGCGTCCTCACGGTCCGCTCCTCCGAGCACCGCTCCCAGTGGCGCAACCGCGAGACCGCCGCCGTACGCCTTGCCGCCCTCCTGGCCGAAGCCACCGCCCCGCCCCCCAAGCCCCGCAGAGCCACCCGCATCCCGCGCGGCATCAACGAACGCCGCCTGCGCGAGAAGAAGCAGCGAGCGGAGACGAAGCGGGGCAGGACGGGCCGCGACTGGGGCTAGGCGAGGGGTGAGCGCCGACCCGCGCCGACCGCCCCCGCCGAAGAGCGGCGGCGGAACCCCTGTCACATCCGCGCCCTCCCGTTCGTCAGAGCGGTGAGACCAGCTGGTGGCGTGACGAGAGGGCAGAGCCGATGAGTGAGAGCGAGAGCGAGTTTCTTGCCGAGCGGTTCGAGGCGTACCGGGGGCATCTGAACGCTGTCGCCTATCGGATGCTCGGGTCGGGCGCGGAGGCGGATGACGCGGTGCAGGAGGCGTGGTTCCGGCTGAGCCGTTCCGACACCCGGCAGGTGGAGAATCTCGGCGGCTGGCTGACCACGGTCGTCGGCCGGGTCTGTCTGGACATGCTGCGGTCCCGCAAGGCGCGTGCCGAGCAGCCGCTGGAGCCGGACGTACCGCTGCCCGGCGTGGTCCCCGACCCCGAGCAGGACGCGCTGCTCGCCGACTCGGTCGGCGTCGCGCTGCTCGTCGTACTGGAGACGCTGACGCCCGCCGAACGGCTGGCGTTCGTGCTGCACGACCTGTTCGCGGTGCCGTTCGAGGATGTCGCCGACATCGTGGGACGTACGCCGGCCGCGACGCGGCAGCTCGCCAGCCGGGCCCGGCGCCGGGTGCAGGGCGCGCCGGCGCCCGACGCGGACCTGGTCCGGCAGCGGGAGGTCGTCGACGCCTTCCTGGCCGCCGCGCGCGGGGGCGACTTCGACGCGCTGGTGGATGTGCTCGACCCGGACGTCGTGGCGCGTGCCGAGGCCGGTGTCACGGCGGGCGCCCTTGCGGTGGCGAAGGGTGCGACGAGCTTCGCCCGCCTCGCCCTGGTCGCGCGGCCCGCGCTGGTCGACGGGGCGACGGGACTCGCGGTGCTGGTGGACGGGCGGGTGGAGCGGGCGCTGGCCTTCCCCTTCGTCCGGGACCGGATCGCCGTGATCGACGTCGTGACCGCCCCCGCGCGCGTGGCCGACCTGGAGATCGAACTCCTGTAGGAGAGGCCCCGCTCCGGGGGCTCACACCCTGGAAGCGCCCCCGCCCTGGAGGTGCCCTGTCTTGGGAGGTCTCTGTGCCGGGAGGCTCGCGCCTCGGAGGCTCACGCTGTGGAGGGGCCCCGCTCCGGGAGGCTCACGCCCTGGAGGCGCCGCCGCCCTGTCGGCGTGCTCACCCTGGAAGCGCCCTGTCCCGGGAGGCTCACGCCATGGAGGTGCCCCCGTCCTGGAGGTCCCTGTGCCGGGAGGCTCGCGCCTCGGAGGCTCACGCTGTGGAGGGGCCCCGCTCCGGGAGGCTCACGCCCTGGAGGCGCCGCCGCCCTGTCGGCGTGCTCACCCTGGAAGCGCCCTGTCCCGGGAGGCTCACGCCATGGAGGTGCCCCCGTCCTGGAGGTCCCTGTGCCGGGAGGCTCGCGCCTCGGAGGCTCACGCTGTGGAGGGGCCCCGCTCCGGGAGGCTCACGCCCTGGAGGCGCCGCCGCCCTGTCGGCGTGCTCACCCTGGAAGCGCCCTGTCCCGGGAGGC
>NZ_JABERD010000099.1 GCF_013044505.1 Streptomyces sp. S3(2020)
CCCGCGCCCCCCTGGCTCTCCCCTGTCCGCTTCGTCGGCAGCGTCAGAAGGGTATAAGGGACAGCCCGCCCCTGGGGGCTACGCCCCCAGACCCCCATCGGCCCTGAAGGGGCCTCGTCCTCAAACGCCGGACGGGCTGAAATTGCCTGAACCGGCGTCGGGAGGCGGAGCTGCCTCGGGCGGGCTGAGATTGCCTGGGTCGGCGTCGGGAGGCGGAGCCCCCTCGGGTGCGCGCCAGGTGGGCTGTCCGGCACGGGGGCGGATCGCCGTAGAGCTGTCTCCTGTGACCCCAGGTGGGGCATCACCCGGGCTTGCGCAACGGTGAGCAGGGGACGTACCGGGGGGTGTCCGCCCGCAGCGTCGGGCGACCGACCAACCTCGCCGCCCCAGCAGGCCGTACCGCCCGACCGAGGACGGATACCCCCCGGTGCGGCACCGACCCACGACGTACGAGTAGTGCGCGACGCGAACCCCCACCGAAGCCGCACAGGCTGCCGCAGGCATCCAGCCGGCTAGGTGCACCACCACAGGAAGCGTTCGCAGGATTCTGTGGGGGAAGGGTCCGCTGTCGGTTCCGAGGTGGTGGGGGCTGTGGTCGGGGTCGAGGAGGTCGCCGGGGTTGTCGGTGCTGGGGCCGAGGTGAGGTTGGGGGCGGAGGCCGCTGCGGACTGGGCGTCCTTGTCGGGGTCCTTCTCGTCCTCGGATTCGGATGCCGAGGACGACGGGGACTTCGAGGCGTCCGGGGACGCGGAGACCGACGGGGCGGATCCGTTCTCGTCGGTCAGCGGCTCGGCCGTCGCGCTCGCCTCCGCCTCGGCCGCACCCTCCGCCGACTCACCCCCCGCTGCGGCAGGCGTCGACGACGAGCCGGGAGCGTCCAGACCGAGCTCCGCCAGGCTGAGCCCACCGGCGGCGAGTATGAAGCCCGCCGTGATCAGCAGAGTCCGCCGGCGCCGACGCCGATGCGCCGCCGCTTTGCGATCACGGCGGCTCCCGCCACCGGCGGCACCGACCGCACCGTCCTCGTCGTCATCCTCGGAGTCGTCGTAGCCCTCGGGCTCCTCATCGACCTCCGCGACCCTGCCACCCCGGCCCCGCGCACGTCTTCGCACCGCCCGGCCACCACCCTCGGGCACACCCACGGGCTCGCCGCCGTACGCCTCATGAGCGTCGCCGTCCACCTCCACCGGCTGGGCCGCGTACTCGTGGAGTTGTTGGGCTGGGGTGCCGCAGCCCGGGCAGGCGAGGGCGCCGTTGAGGTGCCTTCGGCACGGGAGGCAGTAGTCCATGACGCGGGAAGATTAAGTTCCGAACCGGTAGCGTTCCTAGAGGCAGCTGTGAAGGTTGTGTGGGGAACCGGCCGTTCCGGCGACGCGAGTTGAGGATGTTCTGCTCTCATCCCACCTCATCGCATCGAAAGCGACATCGCTCCGCGGCAGACCGGTTCTCCCTCCGCTCACGTTTCCTTACGGGTCGTCATGACGCGCTGGATGAGGATGAACGCACACAGCAGCACACCCGTGGCGATCTTCGTCCACCAGGAGCTCAGCGTGCCCTCGAACTGGATGATGCTCTTGATCAGGCCGAGGACCAGGACACCGAACAGCGTGCCCAGGACGTAGCCCGAGCCACCCGTCAGCAGCGTGCCGCCGATGACCACCGCGGCGATCGCGTCGAGCTCCATGCCCACGGCGTGCAGCGGGTCACCGGACTGGATGTAGAGCATGAAGAGAAGGCCGGCGAGCGCGGAGCAGAAGCCGCTCATCGTGTACACCGCGATCTTCGTGCCGCCCAGCGGGAGCCCCATCAGCAGCGCCGACTGCTCGTTGCCGCCGATGGCGTAGATCCGGCGTCCGAAGCGGGTGTAGTGGAGGAGGTAGAACGCCGCCGCCAGGACGACCAGGGCCACGACGGCACCGATCGACAGCTCCCCCACGCCCAGCGGCACCCGCGTCTCGGCCAGGCTGCTCACGGCCGAGTCGGTGATGGCGATCGACTCCTTGCTGATGACCAGGCACAGGCCCCGGAAGAGGAAGAGGCCGGCGAGGGTCACGATGAACGGCTGGATCTCGAAGTTGTGGATCACATAGCCCATGAGGAAGCCGCCGAACGCTCCGACTCCCAGGGATATGGGGATGACGACCAGCAGCGGCAGGCCCACGTCCTGCACCAGCCACGCCGTGAGCATCGTCGTGAAGCCGATCAACGAGCCGACGGACAGGTCGATGCCGCCGGACATGATGACGAAGGTGGCTCCGACGGCGGCGACCAGGAGATAGCTGTTGTCGATGAACAGGTTGAGGAACACCTGCGAGTCGCCGAAGCCGTAGTTCACGTAGCGGCTCAGGCCGCCGATGTACATCGCGAGGAAGAGGCCGGCCGTGACCAGGACGGGCAGTCGCCGGTCGGCGAGCAGGCGCGCGGCCTTGGAGGGGGTACGGGTCTGCGGTGTCGTGGGGGTCTTGGTGGTCGTACTCATCACGACACCTCCATCTTGGGAGCGGAGTCGGCGGGCTCGGCGGCCGCGGCGGGCGCCGCCGCCGGGGCCGCGGCCTTCGCACGGGCGCCGAAGACCTTGGCGCGGAACTTCGGGGACTGGAGGAGGCAGACGACGATGACGACGGCGGCCTTGAAGACGAGGTTGGTCTGGGTGGGGACGCCGATGGTGTAGATCGTGGTGGTCAGGGTCTGGATGACCAGGGCGCCGACGACCGTGCCGCCGATCGAGAACCGGCCGCCCAGGAGCGAGGTGCCGCCGATCACCACCGCGAGGATCGCGTCCAGCTCGATCCACAGGCCGGCGTTGTTGCCGTCCGCGGCCGAGGTGTTGGAGCTGATCATCAGGCCCGCGATGCCCGCGCACAGGGCGCAGAAGACGTACACCATGATCTTGATACGGCGGGAGCGGATGCCGACCAGACGGCTGGCCTCGGCGTTGCCGCCGACGGACTCGACCAGCAGGCCGAGGGCGGTGCGGCGGGTCAGCGCCACCGTGACGGCCACGACGGCGGCCACCACGAAGATGGAGAAGGGCAGGGTCAGCCAGTAGCCGCCGCCGATCAGCTTGTACGGCTCGCTGTTGATGGTGATGATCTGGCCGTCGGTGATCAGCTGGGCCACGCCTCGGCCGGCGACCATGATGATGAGGGTCGCGATGATGGGCTGGATACCCATGCGGGCGACGAGGAAGCCGTTCCACAGACCGCAGACGACCGCCGCGATCAGACCGAGGCCCATCGCCAGCAGCACTCCGGCGAGGGCGTCCTGGTCGGACTGGTCGCTGATGTACGAGCAGGTCAGCGCGCCCGTGATGGCGACGACCGCGCCTACCGAGAGGTCGATGCCGCCGGTCGCGATGACCAGGGTCATGCCGACCGCCACCAGGATCAGCGGCGAGCCGAACAGCACGATCGAGACGAGACTGCCGTAGAGGTGGCCGTCCGTCATGTGGATGGCGAAGAAGTCGGGTGTGAAGGGGACGTTGACGAGCAGCAGGGCCACCAGGACCACGATCGGCCAGAAGAGGTTGTGGCGCGTCAGTGCTCGCCAGCGGGAGGTGGTGGTCACTGCTGTTCTCCGCTCGCGATGGTCTCGAGGATCTTGCTGGTGGTGATCTCCGGGCCGTTGGTGAGCTGGGCGACCAGCTTGCGGTCGCGCAGGACGCCGATGGTGTGGCTGAGGCGGAGGACCTCCTCCAGCTCGGCCGCGATGTAGAGCACGGACATGCCGTCCTCGGAGAGGGAGACCACGAGTTTCTGGATCTCGGTCTTGGCGCCGATGTCGATGCCGCGCGTGGGCTCGTCGAGGATCAGCAGCTTCGGCTGGGTGATCAGCCAGCGGGCGAGGAGCACCTTCTGCTGGTTGCCGCCGCTCAACTGGCCCACCCGGGCTTCGGGGTTGGCGGGGCGGATGTCCAGCGCCCCGATGTACTTGGCGACCAGTTCGTCGCGCTGGGCGGTGGGGATGGGGCGGGTCCAGCCGCGGGCCGCCTGGAGGGCGAGGATGATGTTCTCGCGGACCGTCAGGTCGGGGACCAGGCCCTCGGACTTGCGGTTCTCCGAGCAGAAGGCGACCCCGGCGCCGATGGCGTCGTTCGGGGCGTTCATCGCCACCTGCTTGCCGCCGATGGCGACCTTGCCGCTGTCGGGCTGGTCGGCGCCGAAGAGGAGCCTGGCCAGTTCGGTGCGGCCGGAGCCCAGCAGGCCGGCGAGGCCCACGACCTCGCCCTTCTTGATGTCGAGGTCGAAGGGGGCGATGCCGCCGGTCCTGCCGAGGCCTTCCGCCGTCAGCAGCGACTCGCCGACGTCCGCGTGGAGTTGGTGGTCGTGGAGCTCCTCCAGCTGGTCCAGGGCCTTGCCGATCATCAGCTCGATCAGCCCGACCTGGTCGAGGTCGCGGACGAGGTGCTCGCCGACCAGGGTGCCGTTGCGCAGGACGGTCATGCGGTCGCAGATCTCGTAGATCTGGTCGAGGAAGTGCGAGACGAAGAGGATCGCTACGCCCTCGTCCCGCAACTGCCGCATCAGACGGAACAGTTCGAGGACCTCGTCGCGGTCGAGGCTGGAGGTCGGTTCGTCCAGGACCAGCACCTTGGTGCCGGAGCCCGAGCCGTCGCTGTCGCCGGTGCCCACCGACCGTACGATCGCGACCAGTTGCTGCACCGCGAGGGGGTAGGAGGACAGGGGGGCGGTGACGTCGATGTCTAGGCCGAGCCGGTCGACCAGCTCCGCGGCCTCCTTGCGCATGCGCTTCCACTGGATGCGGCCGGCGCGGGTGGGTTCACGTCCGATGAAGATGTTCTCCGCCACCGACAGGTTGGGGCAGAGGTTGACCTCCTGGTAGACCGTGCTGATCCCGGCGTGCTGCGCCTGTAGCGGGCTGCCGATCCGCACGGCCTTGCCGTCGAGGGTGACGGTGCCGCCGTCCAGGGAGTAGACCCCCGTCAGCACCTTGATCAGGGTGGACTTCCCGGCCCCGTTCTCGCCCATCAGGGCGTGGATCTCGCCGGGGAAGAGCCGGAAGTCGACGCCCGACAGAGCCCTTACCCCCGGAAACTCCTTGACTATGCCCGTCATCTCCAGGACGGGCTGCGGCTCTGCCATGGCAGCGCTCCTCTTGGACTCATCGATTCGGTTCAGGCCCCCTGAGCGGGGCCGATCCCGCGGGGAGCCTGGCCGGCCGAGACGTACTCGGCCGACCGGAGGCTCCCTGCCGGTGGTGCGGTCGGTCATTTCCACGATCGGTCGGCACGGCGGCCTGCCGATACGACGTTCGGTCGACACGGTCTCGGTCGGCACGGCGGCCTGCCGATACGGCGATCAGTCAGCACGGCATCCGGTCGACACCGCCAACCGGCCAGTACCGTCGGCCAGTCGACACCGCCAGTCGGTCGATACGGCGATCGATCGGCGCCACGCCCAGCCGATACAGCGAACGGTCAGCACGGCATCCGGTCGACACCGCCGCCGACCAACACCGCCAACCGGCCAGTACCGTCGGCCAGTTGACACCGCCGATCGGTCGTTACGGCGATCGATCGGCACCGTCAGTCGTCAGCACCGTCAGTCATCAGCACCGCCGGTCCGTCGGCACCGCAACCGGTCAGCACCGCCAACCACTCGACGCTGCCAGCCAGTCGACACCGCCAGTCGATCGGCACGATCGGCTGATCAGCACCGCGGTCGATCAGCACCGCGGTGGACCGGCACCGCGGTCGACCGGCACCGCCAACCGCTCGATACCGCCAGCCGGTCAGCACCGCCAGTCCGCCGGCACTGCCAACCACTCGGCACCGCCAGTCCGCCGGCACCGCCAACCGCTCGGCACCGCCGACCCCTCGGTACCGTCGATCCGTCAGTACTTGCGGGTCGGGAGGGCGTCCTTCGCCTGGTCCTGCATGAAGTCGCTCTCCTTGGTCTTGATCCAGCGCTCGACCGAGCCGCCTTCGTGGACCGTCTTCACGACCTCCATGAGCTGGGGGCCGAGCAGCGGGTTGCACTCGACGATGGCGTTGATCTTGCCCTCGGACATCGCGACGAAGCCGTCCTTCACGCCGTCGACCGAGACGATGAGGATGTCCTTGCCGGGCTTCTTGCCGGCCGCCTCGATGGACTGGATGGCGCCGATGGCCATGTCGTCGTTGTGCGCGTAGAGGACGTTGATGTCCGGGTTGGACTGGAGGAAGGCCGCCATGACCTGCTTGCCGCCGGCGCGGGTGAAGTCACCGGTCTGCGTGACGACGATCTTCCAGTCGTCGGCGTGGTCGGCGTCCATGACCTCCTTGAAGCCCTTGGCACGCTCGATGGCGGGGGCGGCACCGGTGGTGCCCTCCAGCTGGGCGATCTTCACGTCGCCCTTGAGGCCGGCCTTCTCGATGACCTTCTCGAGGATCTTGCCGGCGCGGCGGCCCTCGTCGGTGAAGTCGGAGCCGACCAGGGTGACGTACAGGGAGTCGTCGGAGGTCTCGACGGAGCGGTCGGTGAGGACCACGGGGATCTTCGCGGCCTTGGCCTCCTTGAGCACCGCGTCCCAGCCGGTGACGACCACCGGGGAGAAGGCGATGACGTCCACCTTCTGCTGGATGTAGCTGCGGATCGCGGAGATCTGGTTCTCCTGCTTCTGCTGGGCGTCGGAGAACTGGAGCTTGTAACCCGCCTCCTTGGCCGCGGACTTGACCGAGTCGCTGTTGGCGGTGCGCCAGCCGCTCTCGGAGCCGACCTGGGAGAAGCCGAGGGTGATCGTCTTGCTGCCGCTCCCGGAGGTGCTGGTGGAGCTGTCGTCCTCCTTGGCACAGGCGGCCAGGGTGCCCGCCGCCGCAACGCCGATGGCCGCAGTGAGGAAGTTCCTTCTGTTGAGCATGTTCTTCTCCTTTGAAGAGCCGGTCCGGGGAGGACCGTTGTTACTCACGGGGACCGACCGCACTGCGTCCAGCCTGTCGATCATTATTCGAAATATCGGTCACACTGGTGTGCGAATGTGGCCGATCGATGCGGTGGAGCGGTGTCAGTCGGGAGCGGTGCTGGCCCGGACGACGAGTTGGGGTTCGATGGCGACTCCGGGCGCCCCGGAGGGGGCCCGGCCCTCGATGAGGTCCAGCAGCAGGGCGATGCTGTGTTTGCCCACCGTCGCGAAGTCCTGCCGGACGGTGGTGAGCGGTGGAGCGAAGAACTCCGATTCCGGGATGTCGTCGAAGCCGACCACGGCGACATCCTGGGGAGTGCGCAGGCCGGCCTCCCGCAGTGCTCGCAACGCCCCCAGCGCCATTTGGTCGTTGGCGACGAAGACAGCGGTCAGTCCGCGGCCCACCCAGCCGGCCAGTTCCTGGCCCGCACGGTAGCCCGAGAGCGGACTCCAGTCCCCCCGCAGCGGCGCCGGCGGCTCGATGCCCGCCGCTTCGAGGGTCGCCCGCCAACCGGTCTCCCGGTCGGCGGCCTCCTGCCAGTCCTCGGGCCCGGCGAGATGCCAGACCGTACGGTGGCCGGCCGCCAGCAGATGACCGGTGGCCAGGCGTGCACCCAGTTGCTGGTCCACGTTGACGCTGGGGATCTCCGCACCGGAGCCGGTCCCCACGGCCACCACCGGGAAGGGATGGCGGAGTTCGGCGAGGGCCTCGACCGCGGAGCGCTGTGGAGCGAGGGCGATGACCCCCTCCACCCCGCCCTCGCTGAGATGGTCCAGGGCCTCGGACAGGGTCTCCACCGCCAGCCTGCGCAGACTGACCGTCGAGACGGTGTAACCGGCGGCGCGTGCCGCGTCCTCCAGCGCGAACAGGGTGCTGGCCGGCCCGTAGAGCGTGGTGTTGGAGGCGACCACACCCAGGGTCCGGGTGCGGCGGGTGGCCAGAGCCCGGGCGGAGGAGTTGCGACGGTAGCCCATCTCCTCGATCGCCCGCAGCACCTTTGCCCGGGTCTCGTCCCGGACGTTGGGATGATCACCCAGGACGCGGGAGACCGTCTGGTGGGACACCCCGGCCAGACGTGCCACATCGGCCATGGTGGGCGGCCGAAGCTGTAAGTGGTCCACGGTCGCACCTCCTGGCTCTCAGCGATCGGTTGAATGCGGTGCACATTGTGAGCGCTAACAATTCATGGCGGTCAAGAGGGCTGCATCAGGGAAGGCATCACGGTTGAATAACGCCGCAGGCTGGGAGAGTTGAGGCCGTGAGCGAATGTGGGCGTCTCCAAAACCGTTACGCCGTTCGACCACCCGACCCATTGACACCCCGACCGCGTCGTCCTTACGGTCGGGCCAGCATTTCGAACGTGAGCCGAAATTTCGAACAAGCTGAGAGAGTCTAGGGAGTAGCTCGTGCGCATCACGGGAATCAGCACGCACGTGGTCGGGACGCCATGGCGCAACCTGACCTACGTCCAGGTGCACACCGACGAGGGGCTCACCGGAGTCGGCGAGACCCGCATGCTGGGCCACACCGACGCCCTGCTCGGCTATCTGCACGAGGCGCAGGCCAACCACATTCTCGGCTCGGACCCGTTCGCTGTCGAGGATCTGGTCAAGCGGATGAAGTACGGCGACTACGGGCGGGCCGGCGAGATCGTGATGTCCGGCATCGCCGTCATCGAGATGGCCTGCTGGGACATCAAGGGCAAGGCCCTGGGCGTCCCGGTGTGGCAGCTGCTCGGCGGGAAGGTCACCGACAAGGTCAAGGCGTACGCCAACGGCTGGTACACCACCGAGCGCACCCCGGAGGCCTACCACAAGGCCGCCCAGGGGGTCATGGAGCGCGGCTACCGGGCGCTGAAGATCGACCCGTTCGGGACCGGGCACTTCGAGCTGGACCACGAGCAGAGCATGTACGCCGTCTCGCTCATCGAGGCCGTCCGGGACGCCATCGGCCCCGACGCCGAGCTGATGCTGGAGATGCACGGCCGCTTCTCCCCCGCCACCGCCATCCGCCTGGCCCGGGACCTCGCCCCCTTCAAGCCCGCGTGGCTGGAGGAGCCGGTGCCGCCGGAGAACCTGAAGGCGCTGGAGAAGGTCGCCGCCAAGGTCGACATGCCGGTCGCCACGGGTGAGCGCATCCACGACCGCATCGAGTTCCGCGAGCTCTTCGAGAGCCAGGCCGTGGACATCATCCAGCCCGACGTGGGCCACATCGGCGGTATCTGGGAGACCCGGAAGCTGGCGGCGACCGCCGAGACCCACTACATGCTGGTCGCGCCGCACAACGTGGGCGGCCCGGTGCTGACCGCGGCCTCGCTCCAGGTCGGCTTCACCTCGCCGAACTTCAAGATCCTGGAGCACTTCAACGATTTCGCGGACGCGGACATCAAGAAGGTCGTCAAGGGCGCCCCGCAGGTCGTGGACGGCTACTTCGAGCTCTCGCACGAGCCGGGCCTGGGGGTCGAGCTGGACGTCGACGCGGCGGCGGAGTTCCCGCAGCAGCAGGCCCGCTTCGACCTGTGGGCCGACGGCTGGGAGCAGCGCAAGCCGAAGGGCACCGAGTGAGCACCGCGGTCGTCATCGGGGCGCCCGGCGAGCACGAGCTCGTCGAGCACACCCCGCGCGAGCCCGGCGCCGGGGAGGCCCTGGTCCGCGTCCACGCGGTCGGCATCTGCGGCAGCGACCGCGAGGTCTACCAGGGCAACCGGCCCGAGGGCTACGTCCGTTACCCGCTCACCCCCGGCCACGAGTGGTCCGGCACGGTCGAGCAGGTGGGCTCCGGGGTCCCAGCCTCTCTGGTCGGCCGCAAGGTCGTCGGCGAGGGCTTTCGCAACTGCCAGGTCTGCGACCGCTGCCACGAGGGCGAGACCACGCTGTGCACGGCCGGCTACGAGGAGACCGGCTTCACCCAGCCCGGCGCCATGGCCACCACCCTCACCCTGCCCGCCCGCCTGCTGCACGCCCTCCCGGACGACGCCGACCTGACCGCCGCCGCCCTCCTGGAACCCGCCGCGTGCATCGCCGCCGCCGCGCTCAAGGCGAACGCCCGGCCCGGCGAGCGCGTCGCCGTCGTGGGCACCGGGACGCTCGGGATGTTCGCCGTGCAGTTCCTGAAGGCGGGCTCGCCCTCGGAGCTGCTGGTGGTCGGCACCCGCCCGGACCGGGCGGAGCTGTCGAAGAAGTTCGGCGCCACCGACTTCCGCACCAAGGACCAGGAACTGCCCGACGACTTCGACGTCGTGATCGAGACCGCCGGGTCCGCGTCCGCCGCGAACACCGCGGCCGCGCTGCTCAGACGCGGCGGCCGGCTCGTCCTGACCGGTATCCCGGCCGCGGGCGCCGACGGTCTCGACCCGACCGACCTCGTCGTACGGCAGCTGGAGGTGCACACCGTGTTCGGGGCGCCGCCGGACGCCTGGGCGCACACCGTGCGGGTCTTCGGCGCCGGACTGCTCGACCCGCTGCCGCTCGTCACGCACGAGCTGCCGCTGGATGAGTTTCCGCAGGCCATCGAGTTGGTGGGGTCCGGCGACCCGAAGGTCGGAAAGGTCCTCCTACGGCCATGACACCCCCCTGAGCCGTACGCCGGTACGGGGTACCTGACGACTTCGTACCGGCGTACGCCCAAGGCCTTCTCCATCCAGAGCCGCGACCCTCGTCCGAAATATCGAACCTGAAGGACAGCTTGTGACCGAGACCACCGCCAGCGCGGCCCGACGACCCGGTGAGCAGGCGCTCGCTGCGCTCGGCCTCGACGCGCCCGCGCACGATCCCGCCGACGCCTCCCCGCACTCCTTCCCCGGCGGCGGCCGCTGGCGCACCGAAGTGCCCTCCGTGGAGGGCCCCGAGGCCCTCGCCGTGGTCCTCAAGGAGTCCTCGCGGCTCGATGTGCCGGTGCACCGGGTCAGCCAGGGCAGCGGCGTGTGGATGCTGACCGACGCCGAGATCACCGAGATGGTGGAGGCGACCGCCGAGCGCGACATCGAGCTCTGCCTGTTCACCGGCCCCCGCGGCACCTGGGACATCGGCGGCTCGACCCGGACCGACTCCAGGGGCGGCGGGCTGCGCGCCCGGGGGCACGACGCGGTCGCCGGGTGTGTCGAGGACGCCGTCCGCGCCACCGAGCTGGGTGTGAAGTGCCTCCTCGTCGCCGACGAGGGCGTGCTGTGGGCGCTGCACCGGGCGCGGGTCGCCGGGATCATCCCGGCCGACACGACCCTGAAGGTGTCGGCGCTGATCGGACCGGTGAACCCGGCCGCGTACGCCGTCTACGAGAACCTCGGCGGCGACTCGATCAACGTGCCCAGCGACCTGACGCTGGATCACCTCACCGAGATACGCCGGGTGTCGGGCGCCCCCATGGACATGTACATCGAGGCCCCCGACGACCTCGGCGGCTACGTGCGGATGTACGAGGTCGCCGAGCTCATCCGGCGCGGCGCACCGATCTATCTGAAGTTCGGTCTGTCGAAGGCCCCCGGGATCTATCCGTACGGGCATCACATGCGCGAGCTCACGCTGTCCACCGCCAAGGAAAGAGTGCGGCGCGGACGGCTCGCCCTGGACCTGCTCGCACGGCATGGAGCGGACGGCGACATGGCGCCGCTCGGCTCGCGACTGCCGGGCGCACTGAAGCGCTTCGAAACGCCTGCATAACGTTCCGGACAACACCTTCACAAAAGTCGACGCAGTCACACAGACTCCGACACGACTTCGCCAGACCGATCGCCTCGAACATCAAGGAAGATGATCATGATCAACCGTAGAGCCGCTCTCTCCGCCATAGCCACCTCGGCCGTCCTCGCCCTCACCCTGACCGCCTGCGGCCAGGACAGCGAGGGAGGCAGCGCGGAGGAGACGGGCAGCGCCAAGGGCGGCACCATCGGCATCTCGATGCCGACCAAGTCCTCCGAGCGCTGGATCGCCGACGGCAAGAACGTCGTGGCGGACCTGGAGGCCAAGGGCTACAAGACCAGCCTGGTCTACGGCGAGGACGACCCGGAGAACCAGGTCTCGCAGATCGAGAACCTGATCACCAAGGGCGTCAAGGCGCTCATCATCGCGGCGATCGACAACAAGTCCCTCAACGGCGTGCTCCAGCAGGCCAAGGACGCGAACATCCCGGTCATCGCCTACGACCGCCTGATCCTCGGCTCGGCGAACGTCGACTACTACGCGTCGTTCGACAACACCAAGGTCGGCGAGCTCCAGGCCAACTACATCGTCGAGAAGCTGGGCCTCGCCGAGGGCAAGGGCCCCTTCAACGTCGAGCTGTTCGCCGGCTCCAACGACGACAACAACACCAAGTACTTCTTCAACGGCGCGATGAGCGTCCTGCAGCCGTACATCGACAGCAAGAAGCTGGTCGTCCAGTCCGGCCAGACGGGCCTCACCCAGGTCACCACGCTGCGCTGGGACGGTGCCACGGCGCAGAAGCGCATGGACGACATCCTGACCAAGTCGTACTCCAGCAAGAAGGTCGACGCGGTCCTCTCGCCCTACGACGGCATCTCGATCGGCATCCTGTCGGCGCTGAAGTCCGACGGCTACGGCACCAAGTCCAAGCCGCTCCCGGTCCTCACCGGCCAGGACGCCGAGCTCGCCTCGGTGAAGTCGATCATCGCGGGCCAGCAGACGCAGACCGTCTACAAGGACACCCGTGAGCTCGCCAAGGTCGCCGGCAGCATGGTGGACGCGGTCCTCAACGGCAAGAAGCCGGAGACCAACGACACCAAGACCTACGACAACGGCTCCAAGGTCGTCCCCGCCTACCTGCTGAAGCCGGTGAGCGTCGACAAGACCAACTACAAGGAGATCCTGGTCGACGGCGGCTACTACACCGAGGGCGACCTCAAGTAGTCCCTCACCGCCTGTAGACAGAACAGAGATTGGAAGGCACGACCATGGCGGGACCCGTCCTGGAAATGCGCTCGATCGTCAAGACCTTTCCCGGTGTCAAAGCGCTCTCGGACGTCACACTGACCGTCCGGCAGGGCGAGGTCCACGCCATCTGCGGTGAGAACGGCGCCGGCAAGTCCACCTTGATGAAGGTGCTCTCCGGCGTCCATCCGCACGGCACGTACGAAGGCGAGATCCTCTTCGAGGGAGAGCGCTGCGAGTTCAAGGACATCCGCGCGAGCGAGCATCACGGCATCGTGATCATCCACCAGGAGCTCGCGCTGGTGCCCTACCTCTCCCTCGCGGAGAACATCTTCCTCGGCAACGAGCACGCCAAGAGCGGGTTCATCGACTGGCGCGAGACCCTGCGGCACGCCAGTGAGCTGCTGCGCCGGGTCGGTCTGAGCGACCACCCGGAGACCCGCGTCGCCGACATCGGCGTGGGCAAGCAGCAGCTCGTGGAGATCGCCAAGGCGCTCTCGAAGAAGGTGAAGCTGCTCATCCTCGACGAGCCGACCGCGGCTCTCAACGACGAGGACAGCGGCAAACTCCTGGATCTCATCCTGGAGTTGAAGAACCAGGGCATCACCTCGATCATCATCTCCCACAAGCTCAACGAGATCCGCAAGGTCGCCGACTCGGTGACGATCCTGCGCGACGGGCAGACGATCGAGACCCTCGACGTGAAGGCCGACGGGACCTCCGAGGACCGGATCATCTCCGGCATGGTGGGCCGCGACCTCGACCACCGTTTCCCCGAACGCACCGCGTACGAGGGCGAGTCGGACGCGGCACCGGCCCTGGAGATCCGCGACTGGACCGTGCACCACCCGATCGACCAGCAGCGCAAGGTGGTCGACGACGTGTCGATCAGCGTCAAGCGCGGGGAGATCGTCGGCATCGCGGGCCTGATGGGCGCGGGACGTACCGAACTCGCCATGAGCGTCTTCGGCCGCGCCTACGGCCGGCACGCGGGCGGCACGGTCCTCAAGGACGGCAGGGAGATCCGTACGAAGACCGTCTCCGAGGCGGTCAAGCACGGCATCGCGTACGTCACCGAGGACCGCAAGCACTACGGCCTCAACCTCATCGACACCATCAACCGCAACATCTCGCTCAGCGCGCTGAACAAGGTGACCAAGCGGGGGATCGTCGACGAGCACAAGGAGCGGCAGGTCGCCGAGGGCTTCCGCAAGTCCATGAACATCAAGGCGCCGACCGTCTTCGAGCCGGTGGGCAAGCTGTCCGGCGGCAACCAGCAGAAGGTCGTCCTCAGCAAGTGGATCTTCGCGGGTCCCGATGTGCTGATCCTGGACGAGCCCACCCGCGGTATCGACGTGGGCGCCAAGTACGAGATCTACACCGTCATCGACCAGCTGGCCGCCGAGGGCAAGGCGGTCGTCTTCATCTCCTCCGAGCTGCCGGAGCTGCTCGGTATGTGCGACCGCATCTACACGATGGCCGCCGGGCGGCTGACCGGCGAGTTCTCACGGGCCGAGGCCTCGCAGGAATCGCTGATGCGACAGATGACCAAGGACAAAGAGGTAACCCGATGAGCACCAACGTGACCAAGAGCCCGGCGGTGGCTCCGCCCGGGAAGAGCGGGGGACCGTCCTCCGGCAACGGGTTGCTGCAGCTGATGCTGGACGGCCTGCGCCGCAACATGCGCCAGTACGGCATGCTGATCGCCCTCGGCCTGATCGTCGCGCTCTTCGCCGTGTGGACCGACGGCGTCCTGATCGAGCCGCGCAACGTCTCCAACCTGGTCCTCCAGAACGCCTACGTGCTGATCCTCGCGATCGGCATGATGCTGGTCATCATCTCGGGCCATATCGACCTGTCGGTCGGCTCGTTGACGGCGTTCGTGGGCGCGTTCGCGGCCATCCTGACCGTGCAGCACGACGTGGCGTGGCCGGTGGCTGTGGCGCTGAGCCTGGTGTGCGGCGCGGTGGCCGGCGGCATACAAGGGTTCTTCATCGCGTATCTCGGCATACCGTCGTTCATCGTCACCCTCGCCGGCATGCTGATCTTCCGCGGCTTCACCGAGATCCTGCTGGACGGCCAGACCCTCAGCCCGTTCCCCTCGGGCCTGGAGAAGATGGGCAACGGCTTCCTGCCGGAGACCGGCCCGGACACCAACTACCACAACATCACGCTGCTGCTGGGCCTCGCCCTGATCGTCTTCGTGGTCCTCCAGGAGGTCCGGGACCGCAAGCGCCAGCAGGAGTTCTCCCTCGACGTGCTGCCGCGGAACATCTTCCTGCTGAAGCTCGTCTCGATCGTCGCCGCGGTCCTCACCGTCACGATGCTGCTCGCCAGCTACAAGGGCGCGCCGATCATCCTGCTGATCCTCGGCGGACTGCTCGTCGGCTACGGCTACATCATGCGCAACGCCGTCTTCGGCCGTCACATCTACGCGATCGGCGGCAACCTGCCGGCCGCGAAGCTGTCCGGTGTGAAGGACAAGAAGGTCGTCTTCCTCGTCTTCCTGAACATGGGCGCGCTGGCCGCCCTGGCGGGTCTGGCGATCGCCGCGCGACTGAACGCGGCCTCCCCGAAGGCGGGTCTGAACTACGAACTGGAGGCCATCGCCTCGGCGTTCATCGGCGGCGCGTCCATGAGCGGCGGTGTCGGCACCGTCCTCGGCGCGATCATCGGCGGTCTCGTCCTCGGCGTCCTGAACAACGGCATGAACCTCCTCAGCGTCGGTTCCGACTGGCAGCAGGTCATCAAGGGCCTCGCCCTGCTGGCCGCGGTCGGCTTCGACGTCTGGAACAAGCGCAAGTCCGGTTCGTAGACCTGATGACCTGATCGACCGGATCGGATCGGGCCCCGCCTCGCGGCGGGGCCCTTCCCATAGGAGGAGGCACCGGTGAAGACGCTCTTCGGCACACTCGCCGACGGGACGGAGATCCACAACTGGTCGCTGGAGAACGGCGGCACGCGTATGGAGGTCCTGTCCTACGGCGGGATCGTGAAGTCCCTGGAGGTCCCCGACCGGCACGGCCGGTACGCGAACGTCTCCCTGGGCTTCGACCGTATCGAGGACTACGTCGACTCCAGCCCGTACTTCGGGGCGCTGATCGGCCGCTACGGCAACCGCATCGGCAAGGGCGCCTTCACCTTGGACGGCTCCGGGTACCAACTCTCCGTGGACGACGGGGAGAACAGCCTGCACGGCGGCGCCGACGGCTTCGACCGGCGGGTGTGGGACGTCGAGCCGTTCACCGAGGGCACCGACATCGGCCTGCGGTTGTCCTACACGTCCCCCGACGGCGAGATGGGCTACCCGGGCACGCTCCGGGTGCGGGTGACGTACACCCTCACCGAACACGGCGACTGGCGCATCGACTACGAGGCCACCACCGACCGGGCCACCGTCGTCAACCTCACCAGCCACGTCTACTGGAACCTCGCGGGCGCGGGCAGCGGCACGATCCAGGACCACGAGCTCCAGCTCGCCGCGTCCCGCTACACACCCACCGACCCGGGACTGATTCCGACCGGTGAACTGGCGCCGGTCGAGGGCACCCCCTTCGACTTCCGCGAGACCAAGCCGATCGGCCGGGACCTGCGCACCGGGCACCCGCAGCTGCTCGCCGCCAAGGGCTACGACCACAACTGGGCGCTGGACAAGGGCGTCACGGCCGAGCCGGAGCACATCGCGACCCTCCACGACCCGTCCTCCGGCCGCACCCTGAGGATCGCCACCAACGAGCCGGGCGTCCAGTTCTACTCGGGCAACTTCCTCGACGGCACCCTGGTCGGGCCGGACGGACGCAGCTACCGCCAGGGCGATGCGCTGTGCCTGGAGACACAGCACTATCCTGACTCCCCGAACCACCCGTCGTTCCCGTCGACCGTGCTCAGGCCGGGCGAGACGTACCGGACGACGACGATTCACACGTTCCACGCGTGACACCGCATCCCGTGTGAAACTTCTTCACAGGCAGCACACAAGTTCTTACCGATTTCTCAGCGGTTGAACAGTGCCACCCCAGCCTCCGTATGTATGGGCGGCCCGTGCTCCCCCGCGCGGGCCACCTAAAGACGACGGTCCCGGTCGTCCCCACCGGGTCCGCCCCATACGGAGGTTCCATGGCCAACAACGTCACCTCGCTGTTCCAGGCCACCGCAGCACACAGCCCCTCGATGGCTGCGTTGACGCGAGCGGCCGGCGACGGGGCGGGGCCGATCGACTTCTGTATCCCGGTCAACCCCTACTTCCCCACCCCGGGGATGTGGGACGAGATGTCGGGCCGCCTGCGCGACATCATCACGTACTACCCGAGCAGCGCCGACACCATCACCTCCGAGCTCTGCAACCTCCTCCAACTCCCGCCGTCCGCGGTGGCGATGGGCAACGGCTCCACCGAACTCATCACCTGGATCGACCACCTGCTGGTCCGTGAGTCCCTCGCCATCCCCGTCCCCACCTTCGGCCGCTGGACCGACCAGCCGATGGAGACCGGTAAGCGCGTCGACATGTTCCCGCTCCAGGAGTCGAGCGGATTCGCCCTGGACCTCGCGCAGTACGCCGAGTTCATCCGGGCCCGCGGCACCCGCGCCGCGGTCATCTGCAACCCGAACAACCCCGACGGCGGCTTCCTGCACAAGCACTCGATCGTGCAGTTCATGGACGCCATGGCGGACCTGGACCTCGTCGTCATCGACGAGAGCTTCCTGGAGTTCGCGGACGCGGAGGCGGAGCCGTCCGTGGTCCAGGAGGCGATGCTGCGCCCGAACGTCATCGTCCTGCGCTCGCTCGGCAAGAACTTCGGTCTGCACGGCATACGTTTCGGCTACATGGTCGCCAACCCGGCGCTCGCCGGCCGGGTCCGCTCGATGCTGCCGAAGTGGAACCTCAACGCCTTCGCCGAGTACGTGGTGTTCATGCTGAAGGAGCACGGCGCCGAGTACGCCCAGAGCCTCCAGCAGGTCTACCGGGACCGCCTCGACATGTCGAGCCAGCTCTCCGCGCTGCCCGGCCTCACCGTCTACCCCTCCCAGGGCAACTTCCTCTTCGTGCGCCTCCCCGTGGGCGCCGAAGGCACCGTGGTCCGGGACCGACTGCTCACCGAGCACCGGATCCTGGTCCGCGAGTGCGGAAACAAGATCGGATCGTCCAGCCGCTTCCTGAGACTCGTGGTGCGCCCCCAGGTGGACGTGCGTCGCCTGGTGTCCGGCCTGGAACAGGTGCTCTACGGGACCAGGAGGGGAGCCGCCGTGCCCGAGCTGGCTACCGGGACCAGTTACAGCTCGGGTACGGCGGCCGTGGACCGGCTGGTCGGCGCGTCCAACGGGGCGGGGATGCCGGGGCTCGCCGCGCAGGCCATGGCCTCAGGCCCGTCCTACGGCGGTGGCGTGCCGATGCCGCAGCCGATGCCGATGCCGATGCCGGCGGCAGCGCAATTCGCTCCGCAGATGCCGCAGGTGCCTCAGCCGCAGGTTCCTCAGCCGATGGCTCCGGCCGCCGCCGCTCCTTCGCCGTTCGCCGCGCCTGCGGGGCCCACCCCGCCCGGGGTGCCGGCTCGGGGTGGGCTCACCGCCGCGCAGGTGCGGGGTACCAATGGGTTGGCGCCGGCTGCGGCGTCGGGGTGGCCGAACACCGGGAGCTGGCCCAACGCCGCGGGTGCCTGAGCGCCGTAGGGGCGCGGGTTCGTGCGCGAGTGCCGGTTCGTCGTGACTGGTCGCGCAGTTCCCCGCGCCCCTTATAGGCGCGTCTTGGTTACACCGGGTTCAGCTTCCACTGTTGGCAGTTGTTGGCCAACCACGTCCACTGCCTCACATCCGCCGCGTCTGCCGTGGAGCAGTTGGCCACGTCCGCGACCTTGCCCGTGGCCTGGTTGACGATCCTGACCCAGCTGTTGTCGGTGACCACGAACCTGAACCGCTGGCAGGTGTTGTTCAGCCAGCTCCACTGGCGCAGGTCGGCGCCGTCGGCGCTCGAACAGTCCGCCGTGTCCAGAACCTTGCCGCCGGCCACGTTCACCAGCCTGCTGGTGTCGTCGCCCTGGTCCTCGATGCGCCACTTCTGGTTGTTGCCGCCGTTGCAGGTGTACTGCTGGACGTTGGCACCGTCGGCCGTCGAACTCCCGGCGACGTCCAGGCACTTGCCGCTGTTGCGGTTGATGAGGGTGTACGTCGTGGAGGTGGCCGAGGGTTCGCCGGACGGGCCGGTCAGGCTCGACCCGAGGGCCACCGGGGTACCGAGGTCGGGCGTGCCGTCGGAGTTCCAGGTGAACTTCTGGGCGCGGGTCGTACGGCCGTTGTCGCAGCCGTCCGAGGCCGAGTCGTTGGCGTGGTAGACGATCCAGTTCTCGGTGCCGTCGGGAGAGGTGAAGAAGCCGTTGTGGCCCGGGCCGTAGACACCGGCCGAGTCATTGCGCTGGAAGACCGGTGTGGACTTCTTGGTCCAGGAGGAGGCCGCCAGCGGATCGGAGCCGGTCAGGGTGAGCCGGCCGAGCTTGTAGTCGGGGGTCCAGCAGCCGCTGCCGGAGTAGATCAGGAAGGTCTGCCCGTTGCGCTGGAGGATCTCCGGGCCCTCGTTGACCGTGCCGTTGCGCTCCCAGTCATAGGTCGGCGTCGAGACGGTGGAGAAGCCGGTGGCGAGCGTGTACGGGTTGGACATCCGGGCCGCCACCAGGTTCTGGGTGCCGCCACCGCTCGCGCTGCCGAACAGATACAGCTGGCCGTTGATGGTCGCGACCGTGGGGTCCAGCATCCAGGCGGAGTTGAGCTGGTTCCGGTAGGTGTAGGGGCCCGTCGGGTCCGTCCCCGCGCTCTCCAGAACATGGGTGCGCTGGGTGGGGTTGTAGTCGGAGACGTTCTGCCCGGCGACGTAGTACAGGTACCACTTGCCGTTGAGGAAGTGCAGCTCCGGGGCCCAGATGTTGCAGCAGCGGGAGTCCGCGTCGCCCGTCCACACCTGGATGTTGGGCGCGGTGGCGAGCCCGGCGAGCGTGGCCGACTTCCGCATGGTGATGACGTTGGTCCAACTCGTCGTCACCAGGTAGTAGTTGCCGTCGTAGTACGAGATCCAGGGGTCGGCGCCCTTCTGCGTCTTGACCGGGTTGGCGAACGAGGCGGCGCTCGCGGAGGACTGCCCGAGGGACAGGGCGAGGACCAGGGCGGCCAGCAGGGTCAGTAGGCGACGGGCCATCCGCTGCTCCAGTTCAGAAGGTTGATGCCGAGTTTGGGGGTGCCGTTGTCGTTGCCGTCGTAGTAGTGGTAGACGATCAGGTCACCGTCGGAGTCGCTCATGATCGACTGCCCGCCGGGTCCGATGTACCGCCCGTGCGACTCCAGGACCGGCGTCCCTCCGTTGTTCATCAGGGAGACGCCGTTCTGGTCGTGGTACGGCCCGGTGACGCTGGTGGCGCGGCCGACCTTGACCTTGTACGTGGAGCTGGTGCCGGCGCAGCAGGTGTCGTACGAGGCGAAGAGGTAGTAGTAGCCGTTGCGCTTGACGATGGACGGCGCCTCGACGGCCTTGGTCCCGATGGGGCGGGACGCGAGGGAGTACCGGGTGGTGTTCGAGGAGAGCTGCTTCCCGGTGCCGGGGTCGATCTGGATCATCTTCAGTCCGGTCCACCAACTGCCGAACGAGAGCCACCACTTGCCGTCGCCGTCGACGAAGAGATTCGGGTCGATGGCGTTGTAGTCGCTGGACGTGGTGGAGGTGTGGACGGTGCCGTAGTCGGTCCAGGAGCCGGGCAGTCCGGTGGCCGAACCGGCGAGCCCGATGGCGGACTTGTTGGACCCGAAGGTCGAGACGGCGTAGTACATCAGGTACTTGCCACCGTGGTACGAGATGTCCGGCGCCCATGCCTCGGTGGCGTACGAGGACCACCAACTCGGCTTGGTGGCGAAGGCGTCACCGCCGGCCGTGAAGGCGATCCGGTCGGTGGAGGTTCGGTAGCCGAGCCCGCCGCCGGTGCCGTAGAGCAGGTAGCGACCCGCCGATGTACGGATCATGGTCGGGTCGTGGACGACGGTGGCGCCGGTGACCGTACCGGGGTTGGGGTACGCGGAGGCGGTGGAGGGGATCAGGGCCAGCAGTAAGGCTGCGGGGACGGCGAGAAGTGCGGTTCTGCGGGAGGTGCGGCTCACGCTGACGCTCCTTCCGTTCGATATTCCGATCACTGATCAGAGCTTCGGACGGACCGTAGAATCGAACCACTTGCGCGTCAACAGCCCGGACATTCACAGGAGTTCGCAACCAAAAAGATCTTGTACGGAGGTCAACCATTGGGCATAGTCCGTCCACAGTGTGAAGCCCGCGTGAAGACTTCTCGCGCCATCCGCCTTTGCCCGCAAGGAGACCACGGCATGCCCAAGATCAGACACCTCGCCATAACCGCCGCCGCGGCAGCGGCCCTCGTGGTCGGTACGGCCGGTTCGTCCTACGCCATCGACACGGCCAGCTCCAGCAACTCCTGCGGAGCCGCGTACTTCTACCCCGACGGTGACACCTTCCGGATCCTCGACGTCTGTTCGGACGGCAAGGGTGTGCGCCTCCAGTACACGAACCCCACGACGGGCACCCCGTCCACCAGCAACACGAAGATCCACGTGGACTACACCGGCGGATACACCGGGTGGAGCCTGTCCAACGCCTACGTCTACGACACCGACATGAACGAGGCCGCCTGCTTCTACTTCCGCGTCGGCCACGTCGACGACGGCTCCTTCGTCAGCGGCTCCTACGGCGGCTGGAACCTGGCCTGCGCCGCGCAGTGACACACGTTCGCGCCCCCGGTTCCGAGTTCGGAGCGGGGGCGCGGCTGTGCTGAATGACCGTCAGTGGTCGTTCTCCAGATGCAGCTTCAGCAGATCGATGCCGTAGTCACCGCCGTTGGGCGTGCGGACGATGGTGTGGATGTGCTCCTGGGAGGGCGTACCGCCCCCCATGCCCATGCCACCGCCCGGGCCGCCATCGTTGGAGCCGGCACTCGCGCCGGCGCTGGCTGTAGCAGTGTCACCCTTGTAGAAGAGGGGTGCCTGGGCGTCGTACTCGATGAGGACGACCGGACTGTGGATCCGGTAGTAGAAGGCGGAGTCGTCCTCCGTCTCCCCCATCCAGTAGAAGTACGTGTCGTCCAGATGCTTCTCCACCTCGGTCATCTTGACCTCGGCGTGGCCTTCGTTGATGTAGCCGATGTACACCCGGGCCAGATCGAGCAGCTTCTCCTGCTGCGCGGAGGTGAGCTCGGAGCACTTCAGGCCCTCGTAGGCGAGCTTGAGGTTGTCCTGGCCCGCGCCGGCCTTCATGTCCTCGTTGCCGTTCGACTGCGAGGAGACGGCCTTCTTGAGCTGCGCCGCGGTGAGGGAGCGGATCATGGTGAGACCGACCGTGGTCTCCGGCTTGAAGAGGGTGATCTTCTCGCCCTTGTACGTACCGGTGGTGGGCTCCGAGCCCATGAAGGTCGGCGTCATCACGACCTGGTCGCCCAGGACGAAGTAGTTGATGGCGACATGGTGGCCCTCGTACTGGAAGCCCCACGGCTCCGAGGTCGACGGGGTGCCCATGAAGGTGAAGAAGTAGTGGCCCTCGGTCAGGGTCTTCTGGCCGCCGCCGTTGGAGTCGCCCAGGAAGGCGTTGAGCTTCATGATGCCGCGGGTCTGGGTGAGCCCGTCGGCGGAGAGGGCCTTGCCGAGAAGCGCGTAGCCGAGCTCGCGCTGCTTCTCGGTCAGATCACCCATACGGACGCCCTTGCGGTCGTAGCCGTCGACATTGCTCCACGCCGTCCACTCATCGGCGTCGATGTCGAAGACACAGGACTTGCGCTCCTTGGTGGACAGCCCGTCCAGGAACGCCTGCGCGGCCTTGACCAGCGCGTCCGTGGAGACGTCCGTGGAGTGGATCGTGTACAGGTCGTCGACGACCTTGCCGTCGGTGGTGACACCGACGACATCCGCGTACTTGACCTGGGAGGCCCCGGGACCCATACCGCCGCCCCCTCCACCACCGGGTCCACCGGAGGGCATACCGCTGGGGGCGCCGCCCGGAGCGGCGGAGGACGAGGCGGAGCTCGCCGTGTCGGAGGAGCTGGAGGAGCAGCCGGTCATGGTCGCCACAGCGGCGACTCCGCCGGCGAGCAGCGCCTTGTTCATGAACCAACGGCGACTGCGCTCGGTTTCGGGGGTGCGGGGTCGGTGTCCGTGCATGTGCAGCAGACTCCATGCCCTACCTGAAGCGTTCCTCAGCGAAACCTGTGAACCGGAAGGTCGACCTCGGCCCGCACGGTCTCCGCGGGCGGCTCGCGGTCCAGTAGCGTCACTGGCCGTGACCGGAGATCGCAGATCTGTAGAAGGAGCCACCTCCCTCACCGCCGTATCATGGCCGCACATGGGAAGGAGTCCTTCATGAGCGTCGACTCGATCATGCACACCGAGTTCCCCAAGGGGTACACGGTCCTGTTCGGGGCCGACGGAAAGGTGATCATGACCCCGCAGAGCGAAGAGCACTCCAGCACCATCAGGTCGATGCAGATCGACTCTCTCGCTCTCGGCCGTCACGCGAAGGTCACCTCCGACGTCTACATCGACTTCCCCGCCGACGAGAACTCCGCCCCCGACCTGGCCATCCTGCGTGAGGACGCCCGCAAGGACGGCAAGCGCTACAGCTTCGAGGACGTCCTGCTGATCTCCGAGGTGGTCTCGACCTCCTCCGCACGCAAGGACTACGACGACTGCACCGCCAAATACGGGCGCTACGGCATCCCGATCTACCTGATCGTGGACCCGTACGCCCAGGAAGTCGTCCTGCACACCCAGCCCACCGGGTCCGGCTACATCGCGGCGCACACCCATGCCTACGGCACCGGCAAGCTCCCCATCCCCCTTGCCGACGGCCGTACCTTCACCCTCGACCTCGACGAGCTCCCTGTACCCGAGCCGGAAGCAGATGCGGGCTGAGGTGCCGCCCGGCACTGACCGCGTACTCGAAGTCTGCTGACGGTTCGTTCACTTCGTCTGTGATCTTTCGGCGGAACCGCCCCCTCCCTGTACCTGATCGGCAACAGACGCGTACTCCCCCGCGAGGTCAGCGCGTCCCATGGGGCAAGCTCTGCGTGCCATCACCATCACCACGGGGGACACCATGAGCATGCCTGCCGGCAGGAACCGTACGTACCGCAGAGCCTGGAGGAGCTACGCCCTCGGCGTCGCCGCGGCGGCCGCGCTGCTCGCGAGTACAGCGTGTGAGCCGGGGACGTCGGACGCGGCGGGCGAGGCGAAGTCCTCGAAGTCGGCGAGCGCGACAAGTTCGGCGACGCCGAGTCCGACCGCTTCGGCGGGTGCGGGCGACAGCGGCGACGACGGCTCCGGTGTCCCGCTGTGCACCATCGAGGACCTCTCGGTCTCCGCGCAGAACTACGACGGACAGGGCGAGGACGTCCGGCACATCCTGCTCACCGTCCAGAACGCCGGCGACCACAAGTGCGACGTGCAGGGCGCCCCCGAGGTCACGCTCGGCGACGCCCAGGGCCCGGCCCCCGCGAAGGCGGAGACCGACTCCGGCGAGCCCATCACCCTCGCTCCGGGCGACGAGGCCTATGCCGGTGCGCTCGCGACCGGCGGCAAAATGGACACCTACGACGTGACGTCCATGACCCTCGGTCTCGGGAGCCCCGGCGGGGAGAGCGAGGCCGGTGCGGAGGTCGACGTGCCCATGCCCGTCGACTCCTTCCCCGCCGACGACGGCCAGTGGGTGAGCTACTGGCAGGGCACCGAGGGCCTCGCGATGCGCCCCGTCACCCAGTCCTGACGGCCCCCTCCCGGGGCCGCGGCGCGGTCAGACGGCCCGCAGCAGCCCCTCGACGGTCTCGGCGTCCGTTTCGTTGAGCAGCATTCGGACATCCCCCTGCCCGGGGACGTCATACCGTAGGGTCACCAGTCCGGTGCGCCAACTCGGCTCGACGCGGACTGAACCGCTCCGCGGAAGGGGCACGGGAGAACGGCCTCGGCGGGCGAAGGTCAGCTGCCCGCCGTCTCCGGTCACCACCTTTCCGTACACGAAGGCCTTTTTGCCCATGCCCGCCGGCCAGGAGATCCGACACGGGAAGCTCGCGGTGCCGGAGGAGGCCAGGGTGGTGGCGCGGCGGGCCGCCCGTCCGCGCTGTGCCCCGAGGGCGACGGCGGTGACTCCGGCGCCCACCGCACCGAAGATCAGCAACTCGGGCAACAGACTCGGCATCAGGTCTCCCATCCCAGGTCAGCACGCCGATCGGGGCATTGGACCACACGTACCCTCCTCCGAGCCGACACCCTGTCGGCATCCTGTCTCGCAAGAAACTTGACGATCTCTCACTTTGCCTAACTGACAGCTCGTCGACAGCATGCCTTCCTACGGTGCCGTGTTCATGACAGACACTTCGGAAGCAACCCCCACCCCGATCGGGCGCCGCACCGTACTGATCGCCACCGGCGCCACGGCAGCCGCTCTGGCCGTGACCGCCGCCGCACCCGAAGCCCCCACAACCGACGCGGCCGACGCCTCCCCCGTCGCCGCCGCGGCCGTCTGCACCCTCACGAAGGAGATGACCGAAGGCCCCTACTACCTCGACGGCGCCCTCGTCCGCGCCGACATCCACGAGACCAAGACCGGCTTCGTCCTGAAGCTGGCCCTCACCGTCGTCAACGACGACACCTGCGCGGTGATCCCCAACGCGCTGGTGGAGATATGGCACGCCGACGCCCTCGGCGAGTACTCCGGCTACGTCGGCAGCAACGGCCACAGCGAACCGGACAACGGCACCTTCCTGCGCGGCGGAGTCCTCACCAACTCCAGCGGCGTCGCCAACATCACGACGGTGTACCCCGGTTGGTACCGCGGCCGCTGCGTGCACATCCACGTCAAGGTGCACACCGGCGTCACGCTCACCTCCGACGGCTCGTTCACGGGAGGCACCGAAGTCCACACCGGCCAGCTCTTCTTCGACGAGACGATCACGGCGAGAGTGGGCGCGCTGTCGCCGTACTCGGCCAACACCGTCACCCGCACCACCCTCGCCCAGGACTCCATCTACGACGAGGGAGGCGCCGCGTCCGGCCTCCTGACCCTGGCGGCGATCGGCAGTTCACCGTCGTCCGGCTACACCGGGACCCTGACCCTCGGTGTAGAGGTCTGACCCCGTACATGAGCGATACGGCGGCCGTCTCCCCAGCGCGCAGGGGGGCGGCCGTCCCTCGCTGTACCGTCTGCGGGGACGATCACCGAGGCGGGAGGGGCGGAAGAATGGCTGACGGCCTCCGGTTCGACTGGGAGCTGAGCGGCAGCGGTTGGGCGACGTGCCGTATCGGAGACGGCATCGCGCAGTGGAAGGACGTCGTCAGCTACTGCACGGACGCCCTGGCCGATCTGCTCCATGGCGTGGCGGGGCTCTATGGCCCCACCCCCGTCCAACGCTTCTCCTTCGACCTGGAACCGGCCGAGGCGAGGTGGGTCCTGCGTGGCAGGGGCTCGGACGTCGACATCGCGATCCACCACTTCCCCGACATGTCGGCGAGCTTCGACGCTCCCGACCTCGACGGCGCGCTCCGCTGGAGTTCCGCACAGCCCAGGACCCGTCTCGGGCACGTCGTCGTGGAAGCGGCTCAATCGGTGCTACGGCTGCACGGTGAGGACGGCTATCGGGCAAAGTGGGTTCAGCACCCCTTCCCCGTCGCCGCGCTCCAGGATCTTCGCCGGCTCCACCTCCGGCACGACGGATGCGCACTCCCGCATGACGTGGCGACGCCCTGAACTCAGCGCCCCTCACCCCGTCGTAACAAGCCCAGCCACCCCGGCACATCCACCTCCGCCCGCACCGTCTTCCCGGGCGGCGGCTGCCGGTCCACCACCTCCCAGCGGTCGGCCAACGCGTCGACCAGCACCAGGCCGCGCCCGGCTTCCGCCAGCGGGCGCGGTCTTCGTACATCGATGACGGCCTCCTCCCGCGTGTCGGTGACCTCGACGCGAACGCTGCCCGACACGAGGGAGAGACCCAGCTCGAAGTCCCGCCCCGGCACCCGGCCGTGCGTCACCGCGTTCGCGGCGAGTTCCGCCACGATCACCGCGACCGTGTCGGAGACGTCCCCGCCGTGCGGGATGCCCCACTCCTGGAGCTGGTTCAAAGCGAGGTGCCGGGCGAGGCGGGCGCCGCGGGGCGTTGCGCTCAGGCGCTGCGTGAACACACGTACGGTCAGCCGACTTCGCGGTGGGGGTGGCGCTGTCATGCGCCCAATCTGACGCCCCTGACCTGCACTTCACCAGCTCCACGCCGCGTACGCTGCGGCAGCGTACGCGGTCACGGGCTGGACAGTACGCGTGACGGAACGTAACCATGACCGCGGGAGGTGACCGACTGTGGTCGATGAGCCAGAGGCGTCGGACAGCATGCGGACGTTCGGGGCAGTGTTGCAGGCATTGCGCGAAAACGCGGGGCTGAGCCGGGAGGAGTTCGCCGAGCTGGTCCAGTTCTCCAAGCACACAGTGGCTTCAGTGGAGTTGGGAAGGAGAATGCCGGACCAGGCGTTCGTGGAACGGGCGGAGGATGTACTGGGGAACACGGGCGCCTTACGGAAGGCGGCCGCGTGTCTGGTGCGGCAGCCGGGGCTGGCGTCATGGTTTCGCCAGTGGGCACGGATGGAGGCCCAGGCCATCACGCTCTACACCTACGAGTGCCGGATGATGCCGGGGTTGTTGCAAACGGAGGCGTACGCGCGGCAGCTGTTCGACGACGAGTTGCCGCCCCTGAAGGATGAGCAGATCGAGGCACAGTGGGTGGCTCGCGCCGAGCGGCAACGATTGTTCCTGGAACGGCCGAACACCGAGTTCAGCTTCATCGTCGAGGAGCATGTGTTCCTGCGTCGCACAGGCGGCCCAGACGTCACCCGTGAACTCATCGATCATGTGGTGGAGTTGTCACGCCTCCGCAATGTCGAGGTCCAGATCATGCCACTGGTTCGAGAGTCGCACCCCGGCCTCCATGGCGCGATGCAGCTCCTGGAGAACCCGGACAGCAAGTGGTTCGCCTACACGGAGGCCCCCGAGAGCGGCCAGCTCATCTCGAACCCGAAGATCGCAAGCGTGCTCCAGAAGCGGTATGCCAAGATGCGTGCGCAGGCTCTATCCCTCGAAGACTCCGTGAGCCTGTTGGAGCGGATGCGAGGAGCCCTATGAGCACCGGCGAACTGAACTGGGTCAAGTCCAGCTACAGCAGCAGCGGCTCCGGCGACTGCCTCGAACTCGCCCTCACCCCCACCACCATCCACATCCGCGACTCCAAGACCCCCAGGGACCCGCACCTCACGCTGTCCCCGGGGGCCTGGCAGAGCTTTGTCTCCTACGCCGGTGTCACTTCCCCGGGCACTCCTTCCACGCCATGTGGTACACCGTGCTGATGTCCCCGTCCGTCGAGTCCATCGTCATGAAGCTGACCTTGCTCGCGGACGAGGTCCCCGCGTTGACCCGCAGCTCCGTGTTGATGTTGAAGTTGCGCTGAACTCCGCAGGGTGCCCAGACGAGTTGGGCCCAGTCGGTGGTGTCGGTGGCCTGCCAGTTGTCGTTGAGCGGGCCGTTGAAGGGGTGGGTGCGGAACGCCGTGCTCGGTGAGCCCTGGAAGTAGTACGAGGCCCGTTGCGTGCCCGTCGCCCCCGACTGGAGTGCGGCGAAGCCGCGGTAGTCGGCGCTGGCGATGGCGTACGTGAAGCCCTGCGGGACGTGGACGATCAGGTTGAGCTGGCAGTTCTTGCGGAAGGCCGTCGGGTCCGAGTTGCCGCCCGCCTGGGCGAGGTAGTCGCTGTAGGTCACCGTGAAGGCGGTGTTGTCCTCGGAGACGGCGACCGCGGTCGTACCGGCGGGGCAGCCGGAGCCGTTCACCGTGGCGACCTTGATGACGATCTTGTCCGGCGGCGGGTCCTCGAACCCGTCGGTCGGGCCCTGTGCGGGCAGTGCGGTGGTGAGCAGAGCGGCGAGCGCGCCGCCCAGCAGGAGTCCACCAGCCATGGTCTCTCCTTGAGGGGTTGGGGGGTGGTTGTCGCACCCCGGACCGTAGGGAGAGACACACCTCGCGGTCAGGGCGATCTCAAGCCATTCACAGACGCGGTTTTCACATTTTCTTCACAGTGTCTGAACTCTGCGGAAATAAGGGGCTGTTGAGGAATCCGTCCCCAGCTTATTCACAGCCGCACATTAAGGAGTTCTTCAGGTACGCCTCTAACTTCACTCGGCATGACGGGAAACAACGAGCACAACGAGCAGCAGGCAACCGGTAAGCACCGCCTGGACAACAGCGTCAAGCGGCGTCGTGTCCTCATCGGCGGCAGCGGTGTCGCCGTGGCCGGCGGTCTCGCGGTCGCGGGCATCGCGTCCGCCGACCCGGGCGGGAACAGGCCCACGCAGGGATCGACCACCTCCGCCTCCGCCTCCACCGAGGCCTCCACTTCGGCGACCAGCAGCGTGTGTGTGCTGAACGCCGAGGTCACCGAGGGTCCCTACTCCCTCGACGGTGCCCTCGTCCGCGAGGACATCCGCGAGGACAAGGAGGGCTTCGAGGTCCAGTACACCTTCACGGTCGTCGACGTGGCGAACGACTGCGCCCCGCTCGCCGACGCCCTGGTCGAGATCTGGCACTGCGACCACCTCGGCGAGTACTCCGGTTTCGTGGGCGGCAACGGCCACACGGAGGAGGACAACGGCACGTTCCTGCGCGGCGGTCAGATGACCGACGAGAACGGCGAGTGCAACATCACCTCGATCTGGCCCGGGCACTACGTCTCGCGCGCGGTGCACGTCCATATGCGGGTGCACACGGACGTCACGCTCACCGACGACTCGTACACCGGCGGCGAGATCATCCACACCGGTCAGCTCTTCTTCGACCAGGACATCAACACCGAGATCCAGGCGACCTCGCCGTACTCCGCGAACACCACCAAGGAGACCCTGCTGGAGAACGACGGCATCTACGACGACGGCGGGGCCTCCTCCGGCCTGCTGACCCTGACCGCGCTGGGCTCCAGCGTGTCCGACGGCTACACGGCGACCCTGACCGTGGGCGTCGACAGCGACTGACCGTAAAGGCCCTATGCGCTGACGGGCCGCCGTCCCGCCGCGTGCTCGCCCTCCGCCGCCTTCTCCTGACGGTAGGCGCGGATCGAGTACGTGAGGGCGGCGGCCCACACCGCGTAGAGCAGCACGTACACCACGGCACTCACGGAACCGCTCGCCCCGATCCAGTCGCTCTTCAGCAGCGTACGGACGTTGGTGACGATGATGACGCCACCCACCGCGGAGCCCAGGACCCGCGGCGGGACCAGCCGGACCAGCCAGGCGGCGATCGGCGCGGCAACCAGGCCGCCGAGCAGGAAGGCGAGGACCCAGCCCCAGTTGAGGCCCTGGGAGCCGAGGGAGAAGAGGAAGCCCAGGCTCGCGGCGACCGCGACCAGGAACTCGCTGGTGTCGACCGAGCCGATCACCTTGCGCGGCTCCATCCGCCCGCTGGCCAGCAGCGCGGGCGTACCGACCGGCCCCCAGCCGCCGCCACCGGTCGCGTCGAGGAACCCGGCGACCAGACCGAGCGGGGTCAGGAACCGCTTCCGCAGCGGCTTGCCGAGCTGGTTCTTGGGCAGGCCGCGGAAGGTGAAGCGGGACATGACGTACAGGCCGAGGCCGAGCAGGATCAGGGACATCACCGGCTCGGCGACCTCCGTCGACAACGACGACAGGACCGTCGCGCCGAGGAACGAGCCGATCGCGCCGGGGACACCGATCCTGGCGACGACCTTCCAGTCGACGTTTCCGAAGCGCCAGTGCGAGGCGCCGGACATCAGCGTCGTACCGATCTCGGCGAGATGGACCGTCGCGGAGGCCGCGGCCGGATTGGTACCCATGGCGAGGAGCAGGGTGGTGGAGGTCACGCCGTAGGCCATGCCGAGGCTGCCGTCCACGAGCTGGGCGCCCAGGCCCGCGAGGGCGAGCAGTATCAGCGTGCGCATGGGGAGGTCCCGTCCGTCGTTTCCTGGTTTTCCCACCGGGGAGGTAGGGATGAACGGGACGCGACGGTAGGGCGTCAAGCTGAGGACAGCCTGAGACCCGGATGAGCGCACTCACAGACAGGGCGCACCCACGGACAGGGGCCTACGGGTTCTCCCAGGCCGCCGGCTCCGCCGCCAGCGCCTGTACCGGCCCGGGCAGGGCGTCCGCGGCGATGTCCGCGATGGTGACGCCCTCCAGGATGCGGCGCACATTGGCCCGCAGCGCGATCCACAGGGGCAGCAGCGGCTGGGCGGAGCCGGTGTAGGCGAGCTCGGTGGGGCGTTCACCCCGTACGGAGACGATGGGGCCGTCCACGGTCCGGATCACATCGGCGACCGTGATCTTCGCCGCGTCACGGGCCAGCCGGTAACCGCCGTTGCCCCCGCGCCGGCTGTCGACGACACCGCCCCGCCGCAGGTCACCGAGGATGCCCTCCAGGAACTTGTGCGGAATGTCCTGGGCTGCGGCGATGGCCTCCGCCTTCACCGGGCCGTCGCCCTGTCGTACGGCGAGCTCCAGTACCGCTCGTACCGCGTAGTCCGCCCGTGCCGAGATCCTCATGGGCCCATTGTGAGGCGTGCCGCGCCGGGCGTGGAGAATGGTCCCTCCCTCGCGTCCCGGGAAACGCAGGCACAACAGGAGGCGACGCTCGCGTGGAGCTCAGCAGACGAACCTTCAGCGCCCTGGCCGGCACGACCGCGCTCGGCCTGGCGCTGACCGGCAGTGGCGGTGCGCTGCCGTCCTCCGCCGCGCCCGGACTCGTGCCCACGGGCCCTCCGCCGAGCCCGCCGACCGCCGACGGCAGCGGGCACACCGTCGGCTTCGACCGCTGTTCGCTGCTGGTCGACGGCCGGCGGCTGGTCCTGTGGTCGGGCGAGATGCATCCGTTCCGGCTGCCGAGCCCGTCGCTGTGGCGGGACGTGCTGGAGAAGATGCGGGCGCACGGCTACAACGCGGTGAGCGTGTACGTCCCGTGGAACTTCCACTCCCCCGCGCCCGGCGAGTACGACTTCACGGGCGTCCGCGATCTGGACCTGTTCCTGCGCACGGCCGCCGGGACCGGTCTGTACGTGATCCTGCGCCCGGGCCCGTACATCAACGCCGAGGTCGACGCGGGCGGTTTCCCGGGCTGGCTGACGGCGACGGAGGGCAGGGCCCGGACCACCGACCCCACCTACCTTGCGCACGCCGACGAGTGGCTGACGCGGGTGAACGCGATCGCCGTCCGGCATCTGTACACCAAGGGCACGGGCACGGTCCTGCTCTACCAGATCGAGAACGCGTACGACGTCACCGGTGCGGACGCCCGCGCCTACATGTCCCACCTGTACAAGAAGGTGCGGGCGGACGGGATCGACGTCCCCCTCTTCCACAACGACAAGACCCGCGAGGGTCTTTGGGCGCCCGGCTCTTTCGACACCGGCGGGGAGAAGGGGAGTTGGCTGTACGGCTTCGACGGGTATCCGGCGCCCGACGAGGTCCCGCAGGACTGGGGGCGCTTCGGCACCCGGCGGGCGCCGGCCGCGAAGGCCAGCCCGAAGACCCCGGGTTTCCTCCCGGAGTTCGGCGGCGGCCGGCCCGATCCGTGGGGCGGGGCGGCGTTCGGCGGCAAGGGGTACGAGGAGGCGCGGCGGACCCGGGACGCGGCGTACGAGCGGCGCTTCCATCTCACCAACCTCGCCAACGGGATCACGCTGCACAACGTCTACATGACGTTCGGCGGCACCTCGTGGGGCTGGCTGCCGGCCCCGCAGGTCTACACGTCGTACGACTACGGGGCGGTCCTGGACGAGGGGCGCCGGCAGACGGCGAAGCTCGCCCCGATGCACCAGCTCGGCCATCTGCTGCGGCATGTCCCGGACTTCGCGAAGCTGGACCGGGCCAAGGACGTGACCTCCCCCGACGACCGGCTGAAGGTGTACCACCTGACCAACCGCGACACGGGCTCCCATGTCTACGTGGTGCGCAACGACTCCGCCGAGGACGTCACCGTCCCGCTGCCGGACGCCGGCATCGAGGTCCCGATGACCGTCCCGGCCCATGACGCCCGGCTGATCACCACCGAACTGAAGCTCGGGCGGCGGACGTTGAGGTACGCCACCGCCCAGCTCGCGATGTTCGTCGCCGCCGGGCGGCAGGACATCGCCGTCTTCTCCGGCCGGCACGGCGACATGGCCCAGGTCGTCCTGGAGTGCCCGGACGAGCCGGAGGCGACCCGCCTCGACGCGGAACCGGCGTGGATCTACGACCGCGGTCTGCTGCGGGTGACCGCCCCGCTCGGCGTCGGCCTGCTGGCCCGCGTGAAGGTGGAGAACGGCGGCTCCGGGCGCCCGCTGCTGCTGTGCTTCGCCGACGACGAGACCGCGCTGCGGCTGTGGCCGTACGAGACCCCGTCCGGGACGGTGCTGGTGTACGGCCCGTCGCTGGTGCGGTCCGTCACGCTGGAGGGCTCCACCGTGCACCTCACCGGTGACACGACCGTGCTGACCGGCCTGGAGGTGTGGGGGCCGCGCGGTATCGGCCAGGTCACCTGGAACGGGCAGCCGGTGCCGACCCGGGTCAGCGCCACCAACAGCCTCATCGCCCTGAAGCCCCTGCCCGGTGTGGGCGCCGTGTCGCTGCCCGCGCTCGACACGGGCTGGCTGCGCCGCACCGAGAACCCCGAGTCCGAGCCGGACTTCGACGACTCGGCGTGGCGACAGGCCGACAAGAAGAGCTCGTTCAGCACCACTCCGGTGCCCGAGGGACAGCCGGTGCTCTTCGCGGACGACTACGGCTTCCACTACGGCGACGTCTGGTACCGCGGCCGCCTCACCGACGCCGAGGACGTGAAGTCGCTCTCGCTCGCCTACAGCACCGGCACCCAGGGCCTCCTGATGGCCTGGCTGGACGGGGAGCCGCTGGGCACCCACCGGATGCCGGTGCCGGACAAGAGGACGGCCCGGAAGGGCAGTTGGACGGCCACGGCGGACTTCGAGGTGCCTCAGGAGCTGAGGGACCGGGACGAGCATGTGCTGTCGGTCCTGGTACGGCGGATGCAGCACGACATGGACGGCGAGTGCCTCGACACCCACAAGGCGGCCCGGGGACTGACGTCCGCGCGGTTCAAGGGAGCCTCGCCCAAGGTGAGTTGGCGGGTCCAGGGCGCGGCGGCGGCCGATCCGGTGCGCGGCCCGCTGAACAGCGGCGGTCTGTACGGGGAGCGGGAGGGCTGGCACCTTCCCGGCCATGACGACGGCGACTGGGAGCCGGTGAGGCTGCCGCGCGAGGACCGGCGGCAGGGCGTCACCTGGTACCGCACGTCCTTCCGGCTGTCCGTCGACCCCGGCATCGACGCCTCCATCGCCCTCACCCTCGACGACGACCGGAAGCGTGCCTACCGGGTGCAAATCTTCCTCAACGGCTGGAACATGGGCCAGTACGTCAACGACGTCGGCCCCCAGCACACCTTCGTCCTGCCGAACGGCGTCCTGCGCACCCGGGGCGGCAACACCCTCGCCCTGGCGGTCATCTCGGACGGTACGACACAGGCGGGCCCGAAGGACGTACGGCTGACACTGCTGGGCGCGACGACGGGCGGGGTGACAGTGGCGAACGTCTGAGGAGGGGAGACCTCGTGCGAAGACGGCGGTTCATCAGCGGGTTGGTCGGGGCGGGGGCCGGGATCGGGCTGGTCTCGTCGAGCGGCGGCACCGCCACCGGGGTCGCTGCGGCCGCCGCACCCCGGGTCCCCGGCCCGCACGACTGGCAGACCGTTCCGGCCCCGGCCTGCGCGCCGGCCGCCCAGCTCCTCGGCGTGGCGGCCGCGGGCCCGGACCTCGCGTGGGCCGTGGGCGAGGAGGGCCGCAGCGGTGGCACCCGCGGGGTGCCGCTCGCCCTGGTGTGGGACGGCGACGCGTGGACCCGCCTCGATCTCGGTCATCTCGGCCTCACCGGCGGGTATCTGCGCTCGGTCGCCGGTTCGGCGGGCGCCGCCTGGGCCGTCGGCACCGACGCGGCGGGCGTCGCCCGTCTGCTGCGCTGGGACGGGACGACCTGGCAGGAGTCCCTCTTCGCCGGGCGCCTGGCGTACGGGACGAGCCTCACCGGTGTGACGCTGGACGCCAAGGACCGCGTCTGGCTCTCCGGCCGCAACAGCGACGGCTGTGTGCTGCTGCGCGGCGTCGTACACCCAGACATCGCCGTCCGGTGCCACGCGGACACCGGCCGGGGCGCTGGTGGGC